>CAYLYM010000098.1:0-14607 GCA_964387645.1 uncultured Calditrichaceae bacterium
GCCAGACGGGCCTGTCCGGCGTCCAGACGGGCCTGTCCGGCGTCCAGACGGGCCTATTCCCGACAAGTCGGGTCTTTACCTGATAAATCGGGATCTTCGCCTCGCTATGGCTGGCTGAACAGAGGCTAGAAGGAGCGTTTCGCTTCTCGAAATGATAGAAAAAGAAGTATTTTGTAGAACTATTATATAAGAGGAAGTTATGCCAGAATTGCCTGAAGTAGAGACGATTGCGCGTCAGATTCGACAAAGTTATTTAAACCTTGAGATTAAAACTATTGAAGCACAACCGGTAAAAATCTTTCAAAACATCTCAGCAGAAGAATTTTGTTTCCGTCTTCAAGGTAAAAAACTTAATAGCGTGAATCGTTATGGTAAATACCTTATCTGGAAATTGGAAAATTTTTTTGCGGTTTACCATCTGGGTATGTCAGGTATTTTCTTAAGAAATATTAAATATAGCAGATATCCAAAATATATTCATATCTGTTTTCAATTTGAAGATGGCCAGTGGCTATTTTTTCAGGATGTGCGTAAATTTAGTAAAATATTTTTATATTCCAACAAACCGAAATTTAACAATATCGGCATCGATCCACTGACAAAAAAATTTACTTTAAATAAGTTTAAGGAATTATTAAATTTAAGCGGGATGAACATAAAAACATTTTTAATGGATCAGAAATTTATTGCGGGAATCGGGAATATCTATGCTAATGAAGCTCTTTTTTTAGCTGGAATAGTGCCTTTTCGTCCCGCAAATCAAATCAAAGCAGAAGAAGCCGAACGTCTTTTCAAAGCCATTCAACAGGTTTTAACACAGGCAATTCAAAATTTTGGTACATCTTATTCTGTTTATCGAACAGTTGAAGGAAATGCTGGTGATAATCAAAATTATTTAAAAATTTACCAGCGAGAAGGTGAAGATTGTTTTCGATGTGGAGCGAGGATTATGAAAACTGTGATAAATAGTCGATCTACTTTTTATTGTCCAAATTGTCAAAAGTGATAGGAAAAAATGAATCGATCTATTGTTACATTATTAACAGATTTTGGGACTTCAGATGGGTATGTTGGTGCCATGAAAGGAGTATTGTTTAGCGGTGTACCTAACGTTCAGGTGGTTGATATCTCGCATGATATAGAACCTTATAATGTTCGACAGGCTGCTTTTACACTGTTGAATTATGCTCCTTATTTCCCTGAAAATACTATTCATATTGTTGTAGTTGATCCCGGTGTAGGAACAAAACGTAAGGGACTGGTGGTAGAAACCGAGGATTATTTTTTTATTGGTCCGGATAATGGTGTTTTCAGTTTTATTTATCAGTCTTCAAGTTTCAAAGTTTATCAATTGCATGAGGAAGTTTTTGGCACTGAAATCAGTTCTACTTTTCATGGTCGTGACGTTTTTGTTCCGGCGGCTGTCCGCATAATCCAGGGTGAAAATTTGTTGGAGTTTGCTTCTCCAATTAGAGAATTTATCTCATTTTATGAACCGTTTCGAAAAAAAAATGATGATGAATTACTCCTTAAAGTTATTCATATTGATCATTTTGGGAATCTTATTCTTAATTTTACAATAAATGATTGGGAAAAATTGGGTAGAGTATTAAATGTTAAAATCAAATTAAAAGGTGGATTTTTATATGGAATTAAAAATACCTTTGGTGATGTTAAAGAAGGTCAAATTTTGACATTGTGGGATAGCAGTGGTTTTTTACAAATCGCACAAAACAAAGGAAATGCAGCAAAATATCTCAACATGAAAGTAGGAGATACTGTAATACTGAAGCTTTGATATTGAACTTTTTATGGATTATTTTCAAAATTAAATTGGTTTGAAGTATTCTTGCATAATTAAAAAATATGGGAAATGAAAATTCTTCCAGAAAATTTCAGAAGAAATTATAAAACGATCATTGTGGTAACAATATTGGCCTTTTTGCTCTGGTTTATGGTCAAAATGAATCGGAATTACGAATATGTATTGGATATACCGGTACGTTATGTTAATCTTGATCCGGATCGTATATTTAAATTTCCTCAAGTACGGGTTGTGCGTGTTGAGTTTACCGGGAAGGGGAAGGATTTACTACGATTACCCTTTTATAATGTTGATTACCGGATTGATCTATCAGGTGCACCTGAAAATTTTGAAATCGATCCCTCTGAACACCCTGAATTCATTAACTATCCAACTGACCTAGATGTTAGTGTGAAATCAGTTGTCCGGCCCAGAGTGATAAAAATAGAATTAGATAAAAGAATTGAGAAAAAATTACCCATCGAAGTTCAGGTTGATGTCGAAACGCCGCCTGGGTATATCTTTGTTGGGTTTGAACCCGAACCCGATTCTATTACTGTTATTGGTCCGGCTGTAATGTTCTCTAAGGTGGCGAAATTACTTACAGAGAGGAAAGTATATAAGGAAGTTTCTCGAGCTTTCCGGGATGATTTTTCCATCCAGAAAGTAGAGAATTATTTTGCAGAATATCGGCCTTCGAGGGTGAAAGTGTGGTTCGACATCCAACGTCTGGCTGAAAAGTTAATCCCACAGGTTCCTGTATCTGTAACGAATGTACCAGCATCTTATCAAGTGATTCCACTTCCTTCGGAAACGATTGTTTATGTGAAAGGGGGAGAAAAGATATTGGCTGATTTGACTGCAAAGGATTTTAAAGTTGAAATTGATTTTTTAAGGGAGTGGTGGCCTGGTGTAAAAAGGGTGAAGGCATACATTCACACTACCGCAAATGTGTTGTATATGGAAACGAGGCCGTCTGAATTTGAACTAATTGTTCAAAAAGGAAGATCGGAGCAAGTTAAATAAAATGCATGATAAATTCGAAATTATTCTGGGTGTAGAAACCAGTTGTGATGAAACTTCTGCGGCTGTTATTACGCCGAATCGAGTGCTGTCGAATATTATTTCATCACAAATGGTACATTTGGAGTTTGGAGGAGTAGTTCCTGAATTGGCTTCCAGGGCACATTTACAAAAAATTATTCCCGTAGTAGATCAGGCGCTACAGGAGGCGGAAATAGATTTTAACAAGATTGATGGTCTTGCTGTAACCTATGGACCCGGTCTGGTTGGCGCCCTTTTAGTAGGCTTAAATTACATAAAAGGTTTGTCGTTAGCTCTTAATGTTCCTTTTGTGGGAGTAAATCACATCGAAGGGCATATCTACGGAAATTTTATGGACGGCCATAAAATCCCCACACCTTTTATCTGCCTGGTTGTTTCCGGCGGTCATACTCAGATTGTATTAGTTGAAGATCATTTAAAATATCACATACTGGGCGAGACCAGGGATGATGCGGTGGGAGAAGCTTTCGACAAAGTAGGTAAATTGCTGAAATTGCCATATCCTGGAGGGCCGGAGATTGATAAACGTGCCAAAAATGGTGACTCTGATTTTGTCCAATTTCCACGAGCGATGATGAAAAGCGGTGATTTCAATTTTAGCTACAGTGGCCTGAAAACGGCTGTTTTAAACTATATTCGGGGAAAAGGTGAACGATTTGTGCAGAAACATCTTCCCGATATCTGTGCCTCTTTCCAAAAGGCGGCAATCGAAGTTTTAGTAAAAAAAACGGTGAATGCTGCGAGAAGTTACCAAATTCGTCATATAGCCCTTGCTGGTGGCGTAGCAGCAAACTCGTTGCTGCGGGAGTGGATGAAAGAAGAAGCAGGAAAATTTAACCTTCAGGTTTATTTCCCACCAATACGATATTGTACAGATAATGCGGCCATGATTGCCCGTGCAGGTTATGAACATCTTATCCGGGGTGAGAAAAGTGGATTGGAATTGAATGCTTACCCTGCATTACGGTTGGGTGTTTTGAAAGGTGAGAGATGATTAAAGACCTTCTGCTGGATTTATCCTTACCCGGGTGGTTTCTTTTTATACTTGGTATTATATTATTTTTTATTGCTTCTGTTTATTACTACAAAACGCTACCACCCTTGACTAAATTTAGGCGGACTATTTTAACCATCTTTCGATTTAGTATCCTGTTTATCATTATTTTTCTTCTTTTCCAACCAGTCCTGCAAATTATCTATGAGAAGCATGACCTCCCAACTCTGGCTATTTTGTTGGATAACTCAGCCAGTATGAAAAAAAAGGAAAGATCTGGATTGAGAGCTGATTCGCTTAAATATTTGATTGATCATTTAAAATCACAGTCTTCAGATAGTTTGAATTATAAATTTTATCAGTTTGACGAATCTATAAAACGTCTGATATCTGATACTCTTACTTTTGATGGTAAACAGACTAATATTTCACGGGCACTTGAAACGGTAGCCGATAGTGCTTCCCAATTAAACTTGCAAGCTATTGTGTTGGTTACTGACGGCCGATTTAATCAGGGATTTAATCCATTAAAATTTGCCGAGGATAGTCCACTCCCGATTTTCACCGTTGGTATAGGCGATACTTTTCCGGAAAAAGATATTCGAATCACCACAGTGCGTGTAAATCCAGTTGTTTATTCTGGGCAGAAAACATCGGTAAAGGTAAGATTCCTTCAGAATGGTTTTGAGAGTGGGGAAGTAGCGGTGCGTATTCGCGCAGGGAAAAAACAGATCAAGGCTCGGAAAATTTCTATCCCCAAAAGCGGTTTTGAACAGGAGATTGAATTTCAGATAGAAGCACCACAACCGGGTGAATTTCGCTACACAGTTGAGATAGAACCTTTGAAAGGCGAATCTACTACTCAGAATAATTATTACTCTTTTATGCTTAAAGTTCTTAAAAGCAAATTAAAAACTTTCTTATTGAGCGGGCAGCCTTCTTTTGATCAGAAAATGTTGATTTATTGTCTTAATCAATTGCCCAATATAGAATTAACTTCACTTACAGAAAAGGGATCGGGGCTTTATTTCGAAAAAAATTTTGGGCAGGTGAATATAGATTCGCAGGATGTCTTTATATTTTTAGGTTTCCCCACTTCCAGAAGCGACAACACACATTTGCAACAGATATTCGCTAAAATTAAAAAAGATAAACGCCCCTTTTTCTTTTTTGTTACCAGCAATTCGGATTTTGGACAACTCCAATCTTGGCAAACGTTTTTCCCTTTCAAAATACCAGTTAAGATAACTAAAGGGCAATTAACAACTGTCTATTTAACTACCAGTGGAAAGTTGCATCCAGTAACCCGCTTAACAAATGATCCACAACAGTTGCTCCTTTTCTGGAATGATTTGCCACCTGTATTTAGCCTTGTGACATCTTTTGAATTGAAAGAGGGAAGTCAAATTCTTCTGAAACGCTCAGGTAAGAACGAGCTTGAAAAATATCCGATTTTAATTTCTTATATATCAGAAGGTATCAAGTCTCTGATATATACTGCAACCGGTTTCGGGAGTTGGCATTTCCAATTGCAAGAAGATCCTGGTCGAAGTAATTTCTTGCAAATGCTGTTAGAAAGAGCATTAAAATGGTTAACAAGTCGAGAAGACTTACAACGAATCCAAATTAAACCGAACCAGAAGGTGTATAAATTAGGCGAGACGGTTGTTTTTTCCGGTCAGGTTCTTAATGAATTTTATGAAGTGATAAATGATGCCATAGTAGAGATTTTTCTGCAGAAAGAAGGATATGAACTTACCGATTTGATGCAGGGAAGTTCAGGAAATTATGAATACCGGGTTGCCGGATTAGCTCCTGGAATCTATAAATATAAAATACAAGCCAAAGAAGAGGGTAGAAGTATTGGGGTGGCTTCGGGAAAATTTGTTGTTGAAGAACTTGAATTAGAGATGCAAGAGACACGTCCAGATTTTTATTTATTACGCGAAATAGCTCACCGTACAGGTGGTTCATTCTGGGAGGTAAAAGAAGCAATCCATCGTATTGCCAAGTTAAAATGGAATCCGCGGGTGCAGCTACAAAATGAGGAGCATGTGCTATGGAACAAAATGTATTGGATGATATCCTTGATAATTTTATTAACATTGGAATGGTTCTTAAGGAAACGTTGGGGACTGTTGTAGTATTCGTTGGATTATTCTATAAAAAATTGGATATTTAACGAGGAACTCACCTATGTAATTACTTGAAATATAAAATTTTATATATATTACCCGATTTAAAATTACTTCTAAACCAATGTAAATATAACAAACTGAGTGGGTTAATTGTCACACTGGGTTATATCGTTATATCTTTAAAATGATTATATTATGATTGTCTGAAAGTTTTTTAAAAAAATTTACAATCGTGAACACCTCAGAACCATTACTACATACTTCTATTTTAACAAATTTTATTTTACAATCGGCAAATTTGATAAAACTTACTTACCAGTTTAAAATGAATGTTATTTCTTCAATTGTCTAAAATAATTATTTCATTCGGGAAAATAAAATATTAACTTAAACCATTTGTTGCTAAAAGATTATGAATTATAAATCGCAGTAAGGCAATAAGATAGGCAAATATAATAATATGACAGCTACTTTGTGTATTAGAAGATAACGGAATAGCCAGGATTCTCTCTTGTTTTTTCGTTACCTTCCTTTATCCGCAAGTATTCCTGACATATTTCTAAAATTTCATCTTTAAAATTGAGGAGATTTATATGACAGAGTTAGGAACCGGTGATACGGTTAAAGTTCATTGCACCGGTAAATTAGTTGGAAATATCATATTTGATACTTCGTAGGATAATGAGTCAATCCAATTTAAAATTAGTAATTATCGGTTGATTCAGGTTTTCGAGTAAACTTTTTGGGATAGAACCGTATGATTCAATTTCTGTTATCATTTTTCAAGAAAATTTATGGAAAATACCAAAAAGATTTGGTTCTTGATATTGAACTTACAGAGATTCTTTAATTAGTTTAAATTAGATATTTAAAAAAGTATGTATAAGTAATTTTATAAAAAAGGAGCAATTTATGAATATTTATGTAGGCAATTTAGCACGCGAAGTTTCTGACCAAGATTTACGTGAAGCATTTGAAAAATTTGGGAAAGTTGAATCGGCGACAATAATAAAAGATAAATTTACCGGTGAGTCAAGAGGATTCGGTTTTGTAGAAATGCAAACCAAATTGGAAGCCAAGACAGCAATACAAGAATTAGATGGCAAAGAATTAAAAGGACGTCATATTTTAGTGAACGAAGCTCGTCCTCGTTCTGAAAACCGGCGCAATAAAGGAAAAAAAGGTGGTAAATGGCGATTTTAATCTTAATGCTCTCATTAATGATAGATACAATAGAACAGCATTATTAGAGTCATTACAACAAACTATACCGATAGTAATTGACTCATGACATATTTTATTTATCGAATCATTGTAACCGTTTGATGAAAAAGTGGGAAAATGTAGACCGGTAAAAAACTAAAAAATTAAGGATCAGGATTGGAAGAATAAATCTATTTTCGACTTTGGCAATATAAATGTCCTGGTCCAGATAATAATCCAGATTCCAATTGAGAGCATTAATCTTTAATAATATAAAGTAACAAAAATGAAAAATATAAATGGAAGTAAATTTCAAATTAAAGAAATTTGAAATCTGTTTCAAAAATTTTTGTAAATCAGATAATACAACAGACTAACATTTGTTTTGAATGTGCAACTGTAAATATTTCAATAAGTTATCTGAATTTCTCAATAATAAATAAACTTTTTTCACTTTTGTTGGAGTAATTCTTATATGCTCAGGCGCTGAAGGTCTGGTTTTTACCTTCGATTGGGCTGTAATGGAGAATTTGTGTGATAATACAAAATTTTATTAAAAAAGTTGCTTTATAACTGTTTATTTTAATCAAAGATTTAATGATATAGTTGGGACATGAAAAAAGGCTATTTTCTGCAGAACAGAAAATAGCCTTTTAAAACAGAATTTTTAAAGTGGATTTTTATTTAGAGAAATTAGTCTGATTTTTTAACTTTCATTGAATCCCATATCATGTAAATACAAAGCAAGACGAACATGAAGAATCCCAACACCTCAGCCCCGGCCGATTCTGTCCAGTGAACATAGGAATCACCCAAAGCCTGAATTAAAGTCCAGTCTGGGTGAATGAATTGTTTTCCGAAAAATATAATGAAAGCCGAAAGCACGCCCATTATAGCACCTCCCGCAATAAAACCGGAGGCAATGAGAGTTCCTTTTTCTTTACGAGCGTTGTTTAATGCTTCATCTCTGGAACGTGTGGAAACGATATGTGCAATGATACCCCCGATGAGAATCGGTGTATTCAAATGAATAGGTAAATACATGCCTAATGCGAAAGCCAGGGAAGGCACTTTGATCATTTCCAGGATGATGGCGACAAAGATACCGGCCAGATAAGCTAGCCATGGAGCCGGTTGGTTCGACATTAACGGTTTTAATACTGCCGCCATAGCCGAAGCCTGCGGAGCTTCTAATCCTCCAGGACCAAAACCATAGGTTTTGTAAAGCACCAAGATGACGAATCCCACTGATGCTGCCGCGAATAATGTTCCCAGAAATTTAAACCTTTCCTGAGTTCTGGGAGTAGTTCCCAGCCAATATCCAATCTTAAGATCGGTAATAAATCCACCTGCCATGGAAAGAGCAGTGCAAACCACGCCACCGATTATTAGAGCGGCTAACATCCCTTTTTCACCAGTTAAACCGACTCTCACCAGGATAACCGATGATAATATAAGGGTCATTAAAGTCATTCCGGAGACTGGGTTGGTACCTACGATGGCAATTGCTCGCGCAGCTACGGTAGTGAAAAGAAAAGCAATAACTGTTACGATCAATAGACCAACCACGGCATGGCCGATATTGTTTACCACTCCGATTGAAAAGAAAACGAAAAGCGCCAGTAATGTTAAAATCAACAATGTTATGACCCATTTCATCCTGATGTCTAATTGAGTTCGGACTATGTTATTTTCATTGTGAGTTATCTTGCCTCCAAAAATTTCATCTTTGGCCAATTGGAAGGCACCGGCAATAATTCGCCAGGATTTGATGATACCAATAATACCTGCAGCGGCAATCCCACCAATTCCCACATGACGAACGTAGTCATAGAAAATTTCCAGCGGCGCCATTTGAGAAATCGGTTTAGTGGATTGCAAAATGGGTCCCGGAATATATTGGCCGATAAAATAGACCAATGGAATAAGTACCCACCAAGAGAGGAAAGATCCAGCGGCAATAATCGAGGCGTAACGCAATCCCACAATGTAGCCTAATCCCATAACCGCTGCACCGATATTTAATCGAAATTCCAATTTTACAGTGTCGGCCAACGCTTTGCCCCATCCAAATACGGTAGTAGAAACAACTTCTTTCCAGGTTCCAAAAGCGGAAACAATAAAATCGTAAAGTCCGCCAACTGCGGCTGCTTTCAATAAAATTTTGGCCTGTTCCCCACCAGATTCACCGGCGATTAAAACTTCGGTCGTGGCAGTAGCCTCAGGAAAGGGAAATTCACCATGCATGTCTCTTACGAAGTATTTACGGAACGGAATAAGGAAAAGGATTCCTAGGATACCTCCTAACAGTGACGCCAAGAAAATTTGCAAAAAGGAAGCATTCAATCCTAGGATATAAAGACCCGGAATGGTAAAAATAGCACCTGCTACCACTACTCCAGATGCTGCGCCAATGGATTGAATAATAACATTTTCCGACAGAGAATTCTTCCTTTTTAAAGCTACAGAAAGTCCTACAGCTAGAATGGCAATGGGAATAGCTGCTTCGAAAACCTGGCCAATTTTTAACCCAAGATATGCGGCTGCCATCGAAAAAACTACAGCGTAGAATATGCCCCAAAAAAGAGAATATGAGGTTACTTCTGGTAAGAATTTGTCTGGAGGCACTACCGGTATATATTCTTCACCAGGTTTCAATCTGCGGTACGCATTGGGTGGTAAGCCACGTTTGATTGTTTCCATTCAAGGGGTCCTCCAATTTGTTCAGCTCGTCAGTTTAATTAAAGGAAAATCAAGATAAAAAACAGCCCTGAAAAAGTAAAGAAATATATAAAAATAAAAATTGTGTGTATAAACTTACGAAAAATCATCCCAACTTTACTCTAGTAAAGCAGAGGAATGTAAAGTCGTTTCGACTGGATTAAGTTCAACCATGGCGAAACAAATGATACGATGAAATCTGTTTTATAATCAGTATTAAAAAAATTATTGACATTGACAAACAAATAAGTTCAGGAATGCATTATTCTGAAGAAATAAATTTCAACAAGAAATAACCTAATGTTCTTTTTAGAAACCCTTCGTTTGCTTTTTGAAGTGGTTTTCTGCATCTGGAATGATAGTTGTGTTCTTTGAAAGATTTTTCTTTAGATATCTTTAAATTTAATGTATATTTAAGTTAAATTTTGAGGACTTTTGATGCGATCGTTTCTATTTTTCATCTTAATTCAGTTATTGTTCAATTTATCATTATCCTTTGCTCAGGAAAAAAAAGAGTTTACCCATATTGAAGAATTGATGGGCGCTATTCGTGCGGCAAGAGGGGATGTGCTTTATAAAGACCAGTTTTTTAAATTGAAAAAACTTTATGAAGAACTTAAAGAACAAACCTCTGGCAGGTTGCTAACTGAAGCTGAAAAGCGTGATGTTGAAGAGATTACTACACAATTACGGCAGTTGCGTGAGGACGCAGAGCGTGTACGGCCATTTTTAAGTAGTGTATTAACTGCGCGGGATGAAGCTTTACTGAATGATGCAGCTGATTTTGCTCCAGATTACTTTAATGAAGCTGAAAAAGAATTAAAAAAAGTGGCAGAAAAATTACGTAAAGAAAATCCAGAAAAAGTGCAAAGTGATATTGAGCAGACATTTCGATTGTATCGACAGGCCCACTTTCAGTCTATCCGGAATAAGTTGTTAGGCGAGGTAAGAATCCTGATTCAAGAATCAAAAGATCTGGATGCGGAAAAACTTGCGCCACGTACATTGAATCTTGTTTATGAGCTGTTACACGAGGTGGAAAATATTTTAGATAAAAAACAATTCACTGATCCAACTTTACAGGAGAAAGCCACTTTGTTAGCCTCAGAAAGTCAACACTTACTTTATCTGGTTCAACTAACTCGATGGGTCAAGCGTGATGAAACGGCTTTGGAGGAATTTGTTTTAAAATTAGAAGAAGCGGTCAGGCGATTGGCTAACTTATTTGACTATAATCCTCAGTTTTATGATGGAATTGAGCCTGTTCTCGCTAACATCGAGATATCTGTAAAAGCACTTCAAGAAGAAAGAGACACCTTAGCAACAGAAAATCAAATACTAAAAGACTCTCTAAAAATTTTAAAACAAGAAATTAGGAATTTAAGGAAACAATTACAGCGACAACAGAGCTTGACAAATAAAATTGATCAATTAAAACAAAAATTAGCGGCTGCTGGAGTGAAAATCTGGCGAGAGAAAAATGAGTTGTATCTTCGTTTGAATGGCATTGAATTTGAGCCTGGTAAAATAAATATCAGTGAAAAGTATAAATCTATATTAGAACTTATTGGTAAATCCATCAGGGATTTCCCAGCGAGTGAAATTTTAGTGAGATTAGGGCAGTTAAATCAGGGAAATTATGAATATAACGTTTCTCTGGCTACACAAAGAGCTCGAGCAGCTCAATTAATAATCCAATCAGCGGGGTTTATCCCGGACAATAGAATCCGATCCGAAGGTATAATTCTTAATTCATTTTTATCACAAGGGCATGCTATTCTTGAAGTTGTTCTAACCCTTCCTCAGTAATTCCGATTTCACTAAAAACATGACTATAATATATTAGATTAACTTCAAGTATATTCAAATTTATTGAAGTAGATTCTCGCATATTTTAGTTGCCTCCCTCTGTCAGAACTGTAAAAAAGATTTGTATGAGACCTTTTTATTTGATATTTTGAAAAAATAGAAGGATGTTAGATATTCTAAACTTAATTTTCAATAGTTTGGATGATAATAAATGAGGATACATTATGTGTTTGGCTGTGCCGATGAAATTAATTAAAAGGGAAGGAGACACTGGGACTGTAGAATTGGGAGGGGTTGAGAGACAGATTAACCTTATGCTCATGCCGGATGCAAAAATTGGCGAATACCTTATTGTTCATGCTGGGTTTGCTATTCAGCGTTTAGATGAGAAGGAAGCGCAGAAAACTCTCGAAATTCTCTCTCAGGTTTCGGAAGAAAATATGGGAGGTCTTTCAACAGATTTTAGAAAAGAGCCCACTTCACCAGAAGCAGATACCGATGATGAGAGGTCATAAAGTTCGTCGAATGAGTTTCAATTGAATCATGGTTATTCGCTACCGAATTGATATCCAGGGAATAGTTCAAGGAGTGGGTTTCAGGCCTTTTGTTTACAAACTTGCCAGGAGTTTTGGGATAAAAGGTTGGGTACATAACCATTCTTTTGGCGTTACAATAGAAGCAGAAGGTCATGCGGAAACACTTAAGGCTTTTATCAAAAGTTTGACTGAAAATCCTCCAGTTTTAGCCCAGATTATAGAGATTTCTGTTAAAGAAATCCCGGTCTGTAAGGAGGATGATTTTGTAATCAAAGAAAGCCAGGTTCATTCAGGACAATTTACCTTGATCTCTCCGGACATTTCTACCTGCAATGAATGTTTTTCTGAATTAATCGATGAGTCGGATCGGCGTTACCGGTATCCTTTTACCAATTGTACGAATTGTGGCCCACGCTTTACTATCATCAAAGATATACCTTACGACCGTCCCAACACCACTATGGCGCAGTTTAAAATGTGCCCTGAATGTCAGGCAGAGTATGAGAATCCACTGGATCGGCGATTTCACGCCCAGCCCAATGCCTGTCCTGTATGTGGCCCTGAACTTAGGTTAGTCGACAATAATGGAAAAGAATTTTCAGGCGATCCGATTAAACGTACCATACAACTTTTAGCAGATGGAAAAATTGTTGCCATCAAAGGTCTGGGAGGATTTCATCTGGCCGTCGATGCCACACAGGAGAAAGCTGTCCAACGCTTGCGATGTAGAAAAAATCGTTACGAAAAACCTTTGGCCATCATGAGCGATAGTGTAGAGACCATACGAAAATTTGCCGAAATTAATGAATTAGAAAAACAAATTCTGGAGTCGCCACGCCGTCCTATTTGTCTACTTCGAAAAAAAATTCCATCACCCATTGCACCTTCTGTTTCTCCAGATAATGATTATCTTGGGCTTATGTTACCTTACACTCCGCTTCATTTTTTAATATTACATGAAGGAGAGTTTTTAGCACTGGTGATGACCAGTGGGAACATCAGTGAAGAACCGATTATCTTTCAAAATGATGTAGCATTACATCGATTGGGTAACGTTGCAGATTTCTTTCTCATGCATAATCGGGATATTTATCAGCCGGTTGATGATTCAGTTGTTAGACTTATTTGTAATGGTATTTCTTATATTCGCCGGAGCCGCGGATTTGTTCCGCTGCCGGTTTTGGTTAAGAATAATTACCCTTCTGTTTTGGCGGTCGGCGGTGAACTTAAAAATACAGTATGTTTGAATAAAGATCACTTTTTCTTCTTAAGTCAGCATATCGGTGATCTGGAGAATTTAGAAACGCTTGAATTTTTTGAACGGTCTATAAAACATTTAAAGAAAATTCTGGAAATTCAGCCTGTTGCTATTGCTCATGATTTACACCCGGATTATTTATCTACTCATTGGGCCAACGAACAGAATGATTTACCTGCCTTTGCGATCCAACACCACCACGCTCATATTGCCGCTTGTATGGCAGAAAGAGAGATGAAGGGTAAGGTGATTGGATTTTCATTAGATGGTACAGGATTCGGAACGGATGGTACCATTTGGGGTGGAGAGGTTTTACTGTGTGATGAAGTAAATTTCCAGCGGTTGGCCTATTTTCGCCAGGTGCCTTTGCCGGGTGGAGATAAAGCCATTAAAGAACCCTGGCGGATGGCTTTGGCATATGGACATGCATCTGGAATTAATTTCCCGGTGGATGAATTTTTCCCCAATGTTTCTTCTGCTGAGTTCGAGCTTGTTTCGAAAATGATTCAAAAAAATATCAATAGCCCGCTGACCAGCAGTTGTGGACGATTGTTCGATGCGGTTGCCGCCCTTTGTGGTTTGCGAAATCGAGTAGGTTACGAAGGACAGGCTGCCATGCAGTTAGAAGCCCTCCTAGACCGTTTGCATCAACCGCCTTCACAAATATACCATTTCGAAATTCAAATAAAAGATGACCTTCACATCATTGACTGGCAACCTGTTATTCAAAAGGTGGTTATGGATGTGAGGAAAAATGTTCCGCGAACGGAGATTAGCTGGAAATTTCATATGGGATTGGTTGATGTTTTTAAACGTTTGGCTTTAAATTTTCGGAAAATGCATGGAATAGAAAGAATTGTCTTAAGCGGTGGGTGCTTCCAGAATCGTTTCCTTACGGAAAAATTAGTTGAGAAATTGATTGAAGAAGGATTTAAGGTTTATTATCATAAATTTGTGCCTCCAAATGATGGAGGATTATCATTAGGGCAGGCATACATTCTTGTGAATCAATTAAAAGAAGGATTAATATAAGATGAAATATCTCGAAGAATTTAGAAATAAAGAAATTGTTAAAAAAT
>CAYLYM010000099.1:0-14545 GCA_964387645.1 uncultured Calditrichaceae bacterium
TATAAATTTAGGAGTTTAAAATTAACATCTTTCTGGCAATTTTGCAAGAAATTTCGGTTAACTTCGGGAATTTCTGGGATACCCCAAAATCTAACATTTTATACTTGACAAAAAGGAATTATTTTTGTAAACTATTGATACACACGTGTGCATATAAGGAGTATTAAATGATTTTTTAAATAAAATGTATGTATATTAATGAAATTTATAATTCTGACCGCTCTGTTCATAAACAATAATTTTTGTTAAAATCTCATAATCAGTTTGGAAATAATCAATATTTTTAGATTATTTTTTAGATAAATAGATAAAATTATTATAAAGAAATTTGAAATCACTCAAGCAGAAGTTTTGTAATTAACATAGCGGAGCTGTGTTTTTTATTTTTTTAATCGGAATAAGTATTACATATTACAACTAATTATAATCTAAAATAATTATTTGAAAAAATTCATCTTAAATTTTAATAATTATTAAATTCTAATAATTAAAAATGGAGGACCTTAAAATGTCATATTATAAAGGGATTTTTTATGTGATTAGTTTTTTATTTTTTACTTTTTTTGAAATTTCCTTTAATTTTGCTACTGAAATTAACGTAGAGGCAGGTGATTATGCTATTACAAATGCTTTTAAAAATGCTTCAGCTGGTGATATTCTATTGTTAGTTAGTAATGGAGGTGTTTATCGAGATACTATGCTTACAATTGATAAAAATATAATTATTAAATCGGCTCCCGATTTAGTAAACCGACCCACGTGGGAGTTCCTTGGTGAAGCAGGTGCTACCAATAAAGCACTTATTAAATTATCAGCCGATTTAGTATTAAAAGACCTGATTATTACTATGAAGGGTGATCCAGATGGAGTTATAATAAAAAATAATGCAACCCTACCTAATAAAATAGTTATTGATGGTTGTGAACTTAAGGATGGGAATACAGCATTAACAAATATAGAAACAGTTCCAGGGGAAATAGGAACAATTGATACTTTAGTTATTACAAATTCAATATTTCATGGTTTCACAACTGCCTGTCTTAGGCCAAGGGGAATTAAAAATTCAGATCCTACAATTGGTAGACCTGGAGTTCGTTCATTAGTTCGTATTGAAAATTGCACTTTTTATTCATGTTTTCCTGATGGAGAAGCAATAATTGTCTTTGGTTATGGTATCCCGGAGGGAAGCGATTCTTTAAAAGTGTTGATTAATCATGTAACAATTGATTCGGTTGATAATGGTATACAGTTACATGCTGTTTCATCTTCTTCAGTTGTAAAGAACAGCATTATATCTCATACAGTGAGAAGACCGGGGATTGGAAATGATGTTAAAGCTCCTTATTTATTTGATTATTGTAACATTTGGGAAAATGGCCAGGGATTTAATGCAGGGGTGTTACAAGGTGATAGCTTATGGTATGTCGATCCGATGTTTAATGATCCAGGGAATGGTGATTTTACGCTTAGTCAGTCTTCTCCCTTATTAAATAAAGCTGATGATGGTTTTGCTTTAGGAGACCCTCGTTGGGATCCCAATTACACAAAAATATTGGACAAAGTTAAAGTTAATTTACCGTCCCGATTTATATTAGAACAAAATTATCCTAATCCATTTAATCCAACTACAGTAATTGCTTTTCAATTATCAGAAGCATCCGAAATTGAGCTTTCTGTGCATAATATAGCCGGAGCTAAAGTGGCTACTCTTGCTAAAGGCAAATTTACTCAAGGTCGACATGAAATTGAGTTTGATGCTACTGGTTTAGCGAGTGGTATTTATATTTATCTATTAAAAGCAAGGGGTGAAATTCAATATCGGAAAATGGTTCTTTTAAAATAAAATATTTCTAAAGAAATAAAGATATTAAGGAATTTGGTATAAATATTTCCTAATTTAAAAAGAATTTGGTATTAATTATTAAATTACTGCTGACATAAATGTTATATATTTTCACTCGAATTGTTTTTTATTTGGTAGTGTTATTTTTTTCGGGGTGGTCTGCCGAATACTATGTATCTGTAACCGGAGATGATAATAATCCTGGTACTATAGATCAACCTTTTCGTACAGTTACCAGGGCTGCCAGTGTAATGAGAGCAGGAGATATTTGTTTTATTCGCGGGGGCTATTATCATGAGGATGTAATTATTGAAAATTTACATGGTACAAGCGGCAGCCCTATTATATTTACGGCGTTTCAAAATGAACAGGTTTGGTTTGATGGTACAGAACCAATTACTACTTCATGGACTAAATATAAAGGTTCGATATATAAAACTACCTTGTCTTTTGATGTATGGCAACTTTTTCTGGATAACGAAGAAATGATCATGGCACGATGGCCTAATGCCAGATTTGACGATGGAACTGTCTGGGATCAAAAGAACCACTGGGGATATGGGCATGAAGATAAAAGTGCAAATGGAATACTGGTAGATGAACCTCATGGGGAAGTAAATCTTGCGGCTTCTGGCCTTGATGTAACTGGAGCAATGGCTATTTTAAATGTTGGATCATTCAAAACCTGGGCAAAGATAATTAAAAATCATACACCTGGAACTGGTACATTTACATATGATCCTGTACCTTCTAATGCATATCGTAAAAAACATCATTATTATTACATAGAGTGTAAATTAAATTTATTAGATTCTCCAAAGGAGTGGTTCTTTAATCCTGAAACAAAAGAACTTTTTCTTTGGACCAATGACGGGCAAAATCCCACAGGACGAAATATTCGAGGTAAAACACAAACTTATGCGTTTCAAATCTCAAATTCGAGCTACATTGAAATAAAAGGATTACGATTTTTTGCTACTACTATTAAATTTGAAAATTGTCAATATATGACAGTAGAAAATTGTGTATTTTTATATCCCAGTTGTTCACAAAGAATGCTTAAAAGTGAGGATGCACCTCAAACAACAATCATTGAGCAACCTAATCCATTTTCACCTTCTCATTGTACCATACGAAAATGTCTGTTTCAATATACGGATGGAGATGCTCTTAGAGTTTATGGTGATGGAAATATTATCGAAAATTGTTATTTTTACCATATTGATTATAGCTGCGCTTCTCTTCCTTCGTTAATGGTAACTGTAATGATGAAGGGTATAAACAATATTTTCCGCAGGAATACGATTCACCGTACAGGAGCTTCATCAGTGCTTATTCCTGGTGAAAATGCCTTAATCGAACTAAATGATATTTATGATACTGGCTATTTACAGAGTGATGGAGCTTTGATTCAGTGTATGGTGGGACAGCAACCTGGAGTAGAAATACGTTATAATTGGCTGCATAATACAGTTAAATATGGAGCTCGTTTTGATGGAGAACCTGGTGGCGTGAACGGATTAATACATCATAATGTAGTATGGAATACTCAAGGTGGTTTAATGGTAAAGGGGGATTATCATAAAATATATAATAATACGTGCTTTAACAATGAGCCTAAAAATGATATTATTATTATGGCTGCAGAAAATTATGGTGGAAACAATCATACGATTACTCAAAATAATGCGGCAAATAAAATTTCGGGGGATAGAACTAAATCTGTTCAGAATGTTCCAATTCCTGGAATTAATAGTAATAATTGGAATGGGTATTTAACAGGGATTGATTTAAAAGATTTATTAGTTGATCCAGACTCTCGAGATTTTCGCCCCAGACCTGGTTCAGTGTTGATTGATGCAGCGGTAAAAATACCGGGTATCAATGATAATTACGCAGGTCGTGCTCCTGATATTGGTGCTTATGAATATGGAGGTGATTATTGGGTGCCTGGTATAACCTGGAATCCGGATTCTGTACTTTTATCTTATATAGAAAGTAGAAACAGAAAAATACCTATTCGTTTTGAGTTGTATCAAAATTTCCCAAATCCTTTTAATTCAAAAACGAAAATTGAGTTTGATATACAAAAATTAAGTTTTGTACGTTTAGAAATTTATAATATTAGAGGACAATTGCTGGAAAATTTTTTAAATAAAAAAATGTTACCTGGTTTTTACTCACTTGTCTGGGATGCATCAAACTATAGCTCAGGAGTTTATTATTATTCTTTAAAGGTGGGAAATCGACAAAAAACACGAAAGTGTATTTTAGTAAAATAATAATAAGAAAGATTTGAAAAATTATAGAATGACGAATAAATATTTATGGCTATTTCATATCTCAAAATTATTTTACGAAAAATCTTTGTACCTTTGCGTCTTTGTGGTTTTATTTAAAAGCTTTCAATAATTGTCTATTGTCCGAATTAAAAAAGTACGTAGAGAGTACAATGACATAGAAAGTACATTGATGGTAGGTTTTCACGGCGCACATCTTTATTAAAAGGTTTTTGAAGATAGACTTTATTATTAGGCAGATAAAATTCTTTATAGTGATTTAATAACAATTTTATGGAAAACAACAAAATTTTAGACAATTAGATGATAAATTTATTTTAATAAAAAGGGGAATTTAAATCATGAATAAAATGAATAATTATTTTTTATTTACATTTTTACTTTTAATTTTAAGTTGTGCCAGCAATATAAAATATGGATTTAAAGAGCCTTCTACTAATGATTCGATGCTAGTAATAGGTCGTGTAATAGTCCAAACCGCACCAGAATTAGATGAAATGGATGTGGCTATGGATAAAATTGAAGTTACAATAATCGGTATTACAGAACAGAAAAAAATATTAAGAATTGTTACCTATACAGATGAAAATGGATATTTTGCAGTGGGAGATTTACCAAAAGGTCAATATGCAGTAAAAGCAATTTATACGTCATTAGGATCGAAGTATCTTAGACTGGTGAATGATTTAAAAACCCCCAGGAGTCGCTTTAAAATTTATCAAGATGAATTCTATCCTTTTACAGCGGATTACTTTCCTTTTAAGCCAAATGGACGAGTTTTAAGTTTAAAACATAATATCTTTCAATTAGAAAATCCTCAAATTGCCAGTTATCCAATATCGGAATTTGTATTTTTTAGAATGAAGAATTATGAATTAGTTGATGGACGTATACTTAATGAAGGTCCCGTAGAAGAATATTTTATTAAAAAATATCCAAACTCTGGATGGAAAGAACACTTAGAGCATAGTGCTGTTATTAATCAAATGCGACAATAAGAAATGATAATATATTTAAAATAAATATATACATAATAAAGATAAGTAAATTTTCATATCGATAAGAATTATTGAATTCTTTTTTATAAATAAAATTAAAGTAGGAGTGTTTTATAGTGAATAATTTCTTTTTAAAAAATTTTATTAAGCATATTTTTTTAGATTTTTGGGGATTGTTTTTGATTTTAATTTTTAATCCTGTTTTTTTACTTCTTGCCAAAGATAGAGTTTTGGAAAGATATGAACCAAGTTGGGAATCACTGGTTCAACATCAAGTTCCGGAGTGGTTACAGGATGCTAAATTTGGTATATATGCTCATTGGGGACTATATTCTGTTCCGGCTTATGGAAATGAGTGGTATGGAAAGCGGATGTATGACCGATATGACCCGATTGGAGTCTTTGAATGGCATCGTAAACATTTTGGAGACCAATCGAAATTTGGTTATAAAGATTTTATTCCAATGTTTAAAGCAGAGAAATTTAATCCAGAAGAATGGGCGGAATTGATTACAAAATCAGGTGCTAAGTATGCAGGAATTGCCGTAGTTCACCATGATGGATTTGGACTTTGGGATAGTGATGTAAATCGTTGGAATGTAGGAAAAATGGGACCAATGCGTGATTTATATGGTGAATTGGTCAGGGCTTTACGTAAGAAGAAAAATATGAAAGTTATTGCTACTTTTCACCATTTTCGAACTTTTGATTGGTATTTACCTTCTAGAAAAGAAGAAATAGAAAAAGGTCGTGAAGCAGGATGGGATTTATTTAATCCAAAATATTCTGAATTATATTGGAATCGATACACTGGAAAATTTGAAGATTTTTTAAATCAATGGCAGGCAAAAGTAAAGGAAGTAATTGACAAATATAAGCCAGATGTAATCTGGTTTGATGGTGGAAAATTCCGAGAAAAAAATTGTGAAAATGTGGTTTTATCTGTTCTTTCTTATTATTTAAATAAAGGCATTGAATGGGGAAAAGAAGTAGAAGTTCTAAATAAATTTCCTTCCAGTAAAAGATTTAACTTTCCAAGAGAATTTGGCATGTTAACATTTGAGGAAGGAAGAGATCGACCAGAGTGTTTGGAACGGCCGTGGGTTGATGATATGAAGATCAGTACAAGTTCCTGGGGTTACATTAGAGGTCAAACTTATAAATCAGTAAATGTAATTATTGATGGTTTTGTTGATCGTGTTAGCCGAGGAGGTGGATTATTGCTCTCTTTATGTCCTAAAGCAGATGGCACAATAACAGATGAACAACAAAAAATTCTTCTGGAAATAGGGGAGTGGTTAAGAATTAATGGTGAGGCTATATATGGAACACGTCCCTGGATTATTCATGCTGAAGGTTCGATCGATAAAATTTCTTATTTAAACTCCCGAGGTCACAGAGCCTGGCGTTTTGATAACTGTTCTGATGAAGATATTCGGTTTACTACCAAAGGTAATAATCTTTATGCTATAGTTCTTGATTGGCCGAAAGAAAAAAAGATAAAAATAAAAACTTTAAATGAAAATGCCAAAATAAGTACTGGCAGGATTAAATCTGTGACTTTATTGGGGGCAGGAGAGAAGCTTAAGTGGTCAAGAGATAAAGAAGGATTAATTATTGAACTACCGGATCAGAAACCATGTAATTATGCTTATGCTTTTAAAATCGAAGTAAGTGGAAAATTGATTAAATAAACAGAAATTGTTTATAATAGTTGTTAATATTAATAATAAGTGATTACAATTTTTACATATGAAGAAAATTTAATAAAGCCTATTATAATATAGCTTATTAACTTTTTTAAAAACAAAGTGTTATGAATATTATTTTTCATTTTCAAATCTATTTTCTTATCTTCGCTTTATAGTTTACTTGATTGAAGGTAAAAAAACGCCAGCATTCACGCTTACAGGGGGTATTCATTACACCGTTCTTGCAACTTTTGGTGCTCGGGTTTCGTCCCCGGGGTGCCTTATCCTCCAAAGGATGATGGAAATTAAAGAAAAGTAGGAAAATTGTCAATACTGCTAAGTGCAGAAACATTCATTTCAACTGAAGCACAACAATGATATTTACGAAAGGATTATCTTAAAAAATTGTCAAAAAAAATGATAATTAGAAAATAGAGGAACTTTGTATGAATGAAAATGTCCATCTTTCCAGAAGGCAATTTTTAAAACAAATAGCAGGTATTTCTGGAATTGGAATGACTTTATCAATATCTGGATTAATTACTAATAAACTTGGAGCAAATTCTTTTTTTTCAGAAAAAAATTTTAGAAGAGATGAGAGACCTAACGTTCTTTTCATTCTGGTTGATGATCATGTAGTAGAATCACTTCGGCAAGGAGCGTTAATGCCGAATATCAGACGCATGTATGAGAAAGGAGTTACTTTTACACGAGCATATTGTGTAACCAGTGTCTGTACCCCTGCGCGCTACAATTGTTTAACAGGGCGTTATTCCAGTCGGTGTCAGAATGAAATTTTTCGTAGGCCCAGTGCGGGATTATTTGGCGGAATGAGTTTCGAAGGACAGACTTGGGTTCACTGGAATTGTGTTGCACCTCCTGGTGAAAAATCTATTGCCAATATTTTGCGAAATGAGGGTTATGCTACTGGAATTATTGGTAAATTAGGAAGACACTTTTTGTCGGATAGAATAAAGGAAGTCACCGATCCTTATGAAAGGCAAAAAATATTTGCTGAAGATTTAAAAAATGCGGGTTTTGATTATGCAGGGGCAATCAGTGTGTCTAATCTTCATGCAGATGTAGGTGATTGTCATAATCCGGAATGGCAAGTGCAATGTGCCTTTGAATTTTTTGAAAAAAATAAAGACCGGCCATTTTATCTTTATTTTGCCACTCATCTTTTACATATGCCTCAACCATCTAAATTTCTAAAGGTCGATCCAAGAAAAGCTTACGAATGTATGATTCTTGATGAAGTTCCAAAAGTACAGCCATCTCGTAAATCGGTACTACAACGAGTCAAAAAAGCTGGTTTACCTGAGAAAATGGCTGGTGCAACCTGGCTTGACGATAGCATCGGAGCACTATTTAATAAATTAGAAGAATTAGGAGTAGCTGAAAACACTATGGTTATATTTTTACAAGATAATGGTCATAACGGTGGAAAGGCATCTTTATATGAAGGTGGAATAAATATTAGTCCAGCTTGTATATATTGGCCTAGAGGAGTAAAAAATCCTGGTCGAGAATGTGATTCTTTAGTTGAAAATGTCGATTTTGTAGCAACTATTCTCGATGTTTGTGGGATTACACCTCCGGCGGATTATAAAATTGATGGGGTAAGCCTTTTACCAATTCTTAATGGAAAAAAGGAAAGAGTACGAGATTCAATTTATTGTGAAATAGGATACACAAGGGCCATTGTTACTGAAAGATGGAAATATTTAGCTTTTCGAGTTCCTCCCAGCCGCCAATTAAATGATGAACAAAAAGAAATCTATCGGAAAGAAGTCGAAAAAGATAAAAGAGGTGTAGTAGATCCACAACTACGTGTAACACATTTGCACAGAAAAATTGGAGGGTGCAATAGTGAACGGAATGAAGCACTTAAGCATTATCGTAAAAATTTTTTTGACCCTGATCAGTTATATGATTTAAAAAATGACCCGAATGAAAAAAATAACTTAGCTAATGATCCACAGTACACTGAAATTCTGTCGAATTTAAAGAAAAAACTAAGGGAATATTTGCTTCAATTACCAGGAACTTTTGGAGAATTTAAAACAATTGACGATTTAACCCCAAATGAAAAACAAGTTATTTTAAAAGCGCAAAAAGAGATCCAATTAGCAAACCAGATTTCTAAAAGGAAAAAAAAGAAAAATAATAGAAAAAAGAAATTTTGAAAAAAATTTTTCAATAAGTATTAATAATTTTGTACAAAATCCTTGATTTAATCATGATGTGTAAATGGGTTTGGTTTTTACTTTATCATTATTTTTCAAACGATTAAAATCGGTGTTTAATACTTTTCCCAAATCCCCTCATAGACTTTCGAACAATAATATAGCCATCGAATTCGTTCGGTAGCAAAATAATGGAATAAATGTAAAGTAATTTCTCAAAGGTTTTAATTTTACATAATCTATTAAAGGAGATGGTAAAAATGAAACGAAATTTAATTCTTTTTATTTTAGTAATATTTCTATTTTTTAGCTTGCTCATTGCACAGGGGAAGCAGAAGAGTAAAGTTCAAAAGAATTCTATCATTCCAGGTTATCTTTGCAATTATCAAGAATTGTATCAAAAAGATCCTCATGCTGCTGCATTACAATGGTTTAAAGATGCTAAGTTTGGTCTTTTTATTCATTATGCATTAGCCAGCCTTTTGCCGGAAGGTAAATGGGAATATATTCAATTATTGGAAAAAAAGGGTGAAGAAGTTAATAACGAATTATTTAAGAAATTTACAGCAGAAAAATTTGATGCTGATTTTATTGCCGATCTTGCTGTTTCTGCAGGTATGAAATACATTACATTTACCACCCAACATTTAGGAAGAATGTTTATGTTTAAAACCTCATTAAGTGATTTTAGTAGTGTTAATTCACCAGCTAAAAGGGATTTAGTGGCAGAACTGGCAGAAGCATGTAGAAAAAGAAATTTAGGATTGTTTTTGTATGTTCCTCCTGAGAGAGCGCGAACTGATAGTATCTATTTCAAAGAAAACAGAACAGTTTTAAAAGAATTACTTACTAATTATGGACCGATTGCAGGAATATGGTTTGATGGTATAAATGGATTTTACAAAAATCCCCAAAATTATTCTCGATTGGCAGAAAATTTTGCATTTATTCGTTCATTACAGCCGCAGTGTTTAATATCCTTTAAAGAGGGTGCTCTTGGTGAAGAAGATTTTATAACACCTGAACATTTTTTGTTACCTACTCCAGTTAAATGGGATACCGAATTACGTCAGGAACGTTGGGAGATTCGTCTGGAGCGCTGGACAAAAAATAATAAAGAACGTTGGGAAAAATATTTTAAATACAAACCGGCTGAAATTAATACTACAATGCAAATTTGCTTGGGGCGTGATGGGATTGGAAGAAGAGGTGGATGGATAAACGATGAAGCAACACGGCATTTAGAAGCAAATGAAGCATGGTTTCTTTTAAAAGTAGCCCGGTCTCTAAAGGCTAATTTACTTTTAAATATTGGATTAAGAGGAGATGGTTCTGTTCATCCAGCAGATATAAGAGTTTTGAGAAAAATTGGTAAACGTATTCGTAAACATGGCTTCCCAGAATAAATTAACAATAGGTGAAAGTTAAAAATTTAGAATGAACTATTATCAGAATATAAGCAATGTGGGTGTTATTAATAAAAATTTCATTATTTAATACTTGAATTAAAATAAAAAAAGAGTGTAAGATGAAGATTTTAATCGGTTTTTATATTTTCCTGCTAATAAACGTTAGCATGGCAAGGCAATTTTTTGTATCTGAGAAAGGTAATGATAATAATCCCGGGACTAAAGAACAACCTTTTCGAACGATACAGAGAGCAGCGGACATTATGGTTTCTGGGGATACTTGTTATATTCGAGCAGGTCGATATCACGAAACCGTTATAATAAATGGGAAAAAAGCTGGAGGAGGAAAATTTTTAGTCTTTCAAGCCTATCCAGGAGAAAAAGTTATTTTAGATGGTACAGAACCTATACATTCAAGATGGAAACTGTTCAGAGGTAAAATCTATATGACAAAATTACGAAAAGATATATGGCAACTTTTTGTTGATGGAGAATCTATGGTTTCTGCCCGCTGGCCAAATGGTTATTGGCATGACGGATCTATATGGGATCGAAAACGTTCGTGGGCAAAAGTAGATCCACGAAGCCGTTATGGTGTAATGTACAATAAAGAAATGGCAAAAACTGGTATTAATTTTACTGGTGCTATAGCGATAATGAATATTGGATCATTTCGAACTTTTCAGCGGTTTGTTGAAGGCCATAAGAAAGGAAGTGATCATTTTTATTATCCAAAAGATTTATGGAAAAGATTAGAATGGGAAGAATGGTTTGTCAATAAAAATAGAGAAGGATATTTTTATTTGGAAGGAAAATTAGAATGTCTGGATTCAGCAAAAGAGTGGTTCTATAATCCAGATACTAAGGAACTTTATTTATGGGCTGATGATGGGAAAAATCCTACTGGCCGTGATATTCGTGGTAAAACCCAGTCCTATGCATTTGATCTAAAAAATTCCAGTTATGTAATTATCAAAGGATTAGAATTTTTCGGAACAACTTTTCGTGCTGAAGATTGCGATCATATAAAAGTTGAAGATTGTCATTTTTTATATCCTTCTTATTCCAAAAGGATGCTGCGTGACATCAATTCGATGGATGTCACAAAAATGGTTACAAAAGATGAATTTGATCCCGCTTATAATACAATTCGAAACTGCATATTTGAATATATGGATGGACCTGCTATAGAAATGTCAGGAGTTGGGAATTTGGTTGAAAATTGTTATATCCATGATGTGGATTATAGTTGTACATACGAAGGTGGATGGACAATTCATATGGTCAGGGCTCCTGATTTAATATTTAGACGAAACACGGTTCATACTACCGGTGCGTCGGAATTATTCAAATCTGGTAAAAGAAATTTAATTGAATTTAACAATTTGTATTTATCTGGATTTTTACAAAATGATGGTGCTTTGATTCAGGTAAGCGCCGAACAGCAATATGGTACTATTGTTCGTTATAATTGGGTACACAATTCAGTTAAACAAGGAATCCGGTTCGATAATTCAAATTTACCTAACTCACCGTGGGGAACAAATGGGACTGT
The DNA here is from genome assembly GCA_964387645.1 of uncultured Calditrichaceae bacterium. Lineage (GTDB taxonomy): Bacteria > Calditrichota > Calditrichia > RBG-13-44-9 > RBG-13-44-9 > CAYLYM01. The sequence goes on from CAYLYM010000099.1 coordinate 11,986, forward strand.
TCATCACAATGTTGCCTGGAAGACTCAGCGAGTATATTTTAAAGGTGATTATCATCAAATTTATCACAATCTCAGTTTTGACAGTGAATTGAACGATTTGATTGTTTCAAGTGAGATTTCAATTAATGGTCGAAACTTTTTTACAATTACCAGGAATAATGTTGCAGGAAAATTATCTGGGAATCGTTCTCAACCGATTGAAAAACATCCAGTTCCTGGCATTGTTGATCACAATTGGGCTGGTAACATTTTAGGAAAAAATATCAGAACTCAATTACGTGATCCCGACAATTTAGACTTTCGGCCAAAAGCAGGTTCTGAATTAGTGGATGCTGGAATAATTATTCAAAATATTAATGACCATTTTTTAGGTAAAGCTCCGGATATTGGTCCTTATGAATTTGGTGATGTCAATTATTGGATACCTGGTTATCAGGCTCCACATGCTTCTACTCCGATTCCACCAGACGGGGCAATAAATGTAAAAGTTGATGCAGATTTGATGTGGTTGCAAGGTTATAAGGCTACATCGCATGATATATATTTTGGAACAGATTCTACAAGAGTTGCATTAGCTAATAGAAAAGCTCCCGAGTTTAAAGGGAACCTAAAAAATAATATATTCTCTCCCGGATTTTTGGAACGAGGAAAAATTTATTATTGGCGAATAGACGCTATTAGAGAATCAAAGGTTATAAAAGGAACTGTGTGGAAATTTCAGGTTGAAGAGTAAAATTCTGGAAAAATTGTATCTGTTGTGAAAAATGTATTTTTTATGAAAAATTTCGACATTTTAAAATGTAATATATTTAATGGTTATTAATTGTTAAATGTAATAAATTCAAACAATTTGAAATGTAGAAAATTGGGTATAATCTTTCTTTAGCAGAAAACCATCCTCATTGTAAAGGAAGAAGATGATTTATTACGTCTTTTATTAAGGTATAATTGATGCATTTTTAGTAAATTCAATAAGATGGTTTTTGTGTGCATTTTGCTGATGCGAATATTTTAATTGTGTATTTAAAAATGTTATTATCGGATAAGGCGTGGCTGATGAGTTATAATTGTGTATTGAGAATCTCATAATAGATCAGTTTGGGAAAATAAAATTAGATTCAGAAAATCTCGGCCAAAATTTTTGCAAAATGTTAATAACCAATTAGTCTATAAACGATGAATTTGATTTGTTATGAACAATTTACAAAAGCATCATTTTTTAAAGGTTTATCTCTATTAATTTCTCGCTCTGTATTTATTTTCTTTCTGGGGGGATTTAGTTTATTGCTTTCGAATACTTCGGGTAGGGTAACTGGAAAAGTAGTTGATGAAGAGACGAAAAATCCATTAGAGTATGCGAATGTTGTAGTGTATGGTATTCCCGATTCTGTGTTTGTTACTGGTACAAGCACAGATAAGGATGGATTTTTTGTAATAGGGAATCTGAGTCCGGGAAAATATTCCATTGAAATCTCTTATTTAGGCTATTTATCTAAAAAAATAACTAACATAGAGATTACTGCTTCAGGTAAGGATCTAGGAAAAATTACTTTAAAGAAAATTTCTTTAGAATTAAATGAAGTAGTAGTGGAAGCAAAAAAACCAATGTTGATAAGTTTCCCTGGTAAACTTATGTTAAATGTGGATCAAAATATTATAGGCGAAGGTGGTTCAGCAATAGATTTAATGCAAAATATTCCTTCAGTAACTATTGATGAAGATAATAATATATTTCTCAGAGGTCGAAAAGCTACAATTATGATAGATGGAATACAAACTAACATAGAGGGTATATTAGATCAACTTCCGGCAACCTCTATAGAGAGTATTGAAGTAATTACAAACCCATCTGCCAAATATGATACCAAATCTGGAGTAGGTGTAATAAACATTAAATTAAGAAAAGAAAAACGCAAAGGACTTAATGGTCGGATCCAATTTAGTGTATTTCATGTGGGAGATTATAATGGAGTATTAAGCCTAAACTATCGATATAAAAAATTTAATATTTTTTCAAGCTATTCAGGTCAACTTAAGACTCAAATTGGTGAAACACAATCCACGCGCGAGATAACTAAAAAAATTTCATCATTTTTAAATCAAAATATTGAGTCAAATAGAAAGTTACCAGGTCATATTATTCGTTTAAGAGGGAGCTATTTTATTAATAAAACGGATCTGATTACTTTTGGAGGCTATTATCATATATTTGATCAACAATATAATACATTTTATGAAAATCAAAAATTTAATTCAGACCATGAAATAGCATATTTTTCAAAGAGAGATAGAAAAAGTAATTTAGATAGGAATTCGTATGAATTTTCTTTTAAATATAAAAAAGGAGGGTGTAATGGATGAGAGGAAGATTTTGTTGAGTGAGAAGGAAATACCGCAGGCTTGGTATAATATCCAACCGGACCTGCCCGCTCCTTTGGAACCACCGATTAATCCAGCCACGGGTAAGCCAGTTGGTCCTGATGACCTGGCTCCTATTTTCCCTATGGAGTTGATTAAACAGGAAGTGAGTCAAGAGAAGTGGATTGAGATTCCTTCCGAG
>CAYLYM010000100.1:0-14476 GCA_964387645.1 uncultured Calditrichaceae bacterium
CGCCTTATATCGTTTTTTTTCGGAATATTTTATCCTAACAAACAAACTGAGAAAGTAATAGAGATAATGTCTGAAATTCAGAAAAAATTTAAAGATCAATTTATATTCAGGTTCGTTGGTGGGATTCACCCTTATTATGAAGATTATGTTTCTGGCTTCAGAAAAAAAGCCGAAGAACAACTTAAAAAAACAGAGTGGTATTTGAATTATCCGCTAAATAGAATTCCAGAATTGCTTAAGGATGCTTTTGCCAGCGTTTTGTATTTTCAGGATGGTGCTTCTATAAGGAGAGGAAGTTTGTTAGCGATGTTAGCCAACGGAATCCCCGTTCTGACTAAAAAAGGCATTTATTATCAGGATTTATTAGAAATTGAGGATAAAGGTTTATTCTACCTATCAGAAGATTTAAGCAACCTTGAAAAAATTATCACCGCCCTTCAAAAGGAAAATTTCTACAAAGAGTGTTTCCTGAAATTAAAAAATTTTGCACAAAAATTTTCATTTAATCAAATTGCCAAAGAATATTTGAAAGTTTTTTATTCGGTATAGTATAATAATATAATAGAATATGTTGAGGAATTTTATAAAATTTTACAGTCCCGGGCTCGTTTCGCCGGGAATATGTTCAAAATCCATATCCGGATCTTTTCTAACTTTTTGAGATCAAAAAATCTTTTTCTAGGTAAATTCTCCTGACAGATGGATCATTTTTTTATCCGGAATAGAAGTTTATTTTCTGTCAAAAAATTTGTCTATCATGAGGGATCTTTAAACTAAACTTAGTGCCTTTCCCCTCCTGGCTATCGACATGAATAATCCAATGATATTTTTAAACGATTATTTTAACAATGGACAGCCCTAATCCTGTTCCATGATCTTTAGTAGTATAGAAGGGTTTAAAAATATTTTCCAGGTCTAATTGAGGTATTCCAACTTCCTGATCCTCTATTATAATTTCTATAGAGGACTGTGAATCATTTGCATGAGTTTCGTCTGTATTTTTTGAATAACCATTCTCCGATTTTTTTACTTCTATTCTAATTTCTCCACTGCGGTTCATCGCCTGTATAGCATTTAAGATCAAGTTGATGAGAATTTGCCGTAATTCATCTGGATTTGCTTTCAGATACAAAGGATCATCAGGTAGATCTAAGTTCAAATTAATTCCTTCCTTACGAGCCCTACTGGTAAACAACAAAACGACATTTCGTATTACTTCATTCAGATCGAACTGTTTATGTTGTGGAGGCTTTCTTCTGGAAAAACTCAAATAATTTTCAACAACTGAGTTGAGTCTTTCAGTTTCTTTCACAAGGATACCAAAGAATTCAGACAATTTTTGGTTTTCGGGTAATTGTTCCTTTAATATTTCAACAGTGCCGCGAATCGAACCCAGAGGATTTCTTAATTCATGAGCCATACTGGCAGTTAACTCGCCAACCACGGCAAGACGGTCCGCCAAACGTAATTGTTTTTCCATTTCCTTCAATTTTTCGGATTGCTCTATGGTCAGTTTTAACATTTTTTCCAACTGTGCTGCTGCTTGCCGAAATCGTTCTTTTTTTTCTTTTTCTTTCTGTGCCTTCAAACCAGTCAAATATCCAATAATGTTAAATAACAAAATTTGAAGAAATCGCATTAAATTTGTATCTATCAGACCACCCCACTGTAACATAATGTGAGGAAAATAAATAATGCTGATCAATGCAGCAGTTCCCCCCCCTTAATACCAAATTGAAAAGCACCTAGAAGAATGGAAATAAAATAGCTTTGCATATATTTAAGGTGATATTGCTATTTCATGGTAGGAGTTGTATAATGCAATATAGATATCGCAACAACAAGAAATATAATAACAAACCACCGAAGTAACTGATCTCATCCTTGAGATTTTTCAATGTTCATACAGCGAACCCAATATTAACACTGAAAAAAATTTTAACTATTTAGATCAACTCTATATTTATTGTTTCTAAGAATTAGTTCATCTTAAGAAACAATAACTTGTTCTGGCATCAATCAACAAAACTTTAAACAATAGTAAATCTTCAAATAATTATTAAACAAAAAGTTTCACTGAAATATTTTTAAATTTCTTTAAAGGAGAATGCCAAATCTACTGATATAAATATCTCAAATCGTAACCCTTTTTTAGTAAATGAGGTTGGTTTTTTTTCAAAAAGTCAACAACCGATTCAATGGATATAATAAAAGTAATGCCATAATTAATTTGTTTCTCAGTATCTACGTAAATTTCTCCTTTATAGGGGACCCTGGGATCAAAACTTGTTTGATCAATGTCAGGCGAAGGCTTTAAACTATATTTAAAATTAGCTGAAACAGAAGTGGCAATGCCAACCAATTCAAAATTAGGAACACCATCGCGAATTGCCAAAACTATACCACCGCTAAATCCATGGTTAAAAAGTGCATCGATTAAGAATCCGTGATTCTTATCTCTATTTGGCTGACTGACAATGCCCTTAGTGATCATACGATAGCCTTTTGGAAATCCTAATAGATAAACAAATGAACCCCACTCCAATTCGCTTGCAGATCCTAAAGGATATTCAAATGTCTTTATATATACAGGTGTAGATTTTTCAAATTGTTTACCCAGGATGGCGAGGTCCATAGATTTATCTATAGCAAGAATTTCTAATAAACCTCGCTCAGGAAATTCAGCAACAAAATTGTTTTGACGCTGTTTTATGGAAATACTCTGAATAAAATTGGTAATTCCTGTTTCCGGATTTCTGAAATAAGTAATGGTTGTATCTGGAAAGTCCACAACATGAGCACATGTCAACAGCAATACACGATTTTCTCGAAAATAAAGTACTGTTCCTGTACCAATAACAGAATTGTTGTAAACAGTTTCTTTGACGGATTTTTGTAAAAAAGCACCGTTTTTTAAATCTGAGTAAACAACAGGATTCTCTTTTGTGAATATGTAGCTTTTATAGTAAGCAATAGAGGTTATTTTTCTGATGGTTTCTGCAATTTTTAACAACTCTGTAGAACCACTTTTGTAAGGAAATTCGCTGTCGTATTTGCCATCGGTTAACGTGGGATACGCCACCCGATAAATACGTTGCGCACAACTTGAAAAAATGAATACTATCGAAATAAATATTGCTACAATAAAGAAAGTTTCTATTTTCATGCAATTTCCTTTAATTTTTTTATTTAATAAAATTAAAAATAATTTAATTTTATTACAAGAAGAACTATGAGGTTTGTTAAAATGACTTTAAATCTTTCTAGTCTTATCCCCAAATTTATAGAGTAAGATTTTAATGTTTACGAGATGTTTTACTTATTGTTTGAGTATTTCTACAAAATAATTTTTTAATAAATTAAACATACAGACTAACAAGGAAAATGAATTTTAAATATGCCTTGAAAAGGACAGGAATTCTCATAAATTAAAATCAAAATAAGTAGGATAATGCGAATGATAAATTTACTTATTGTTGATGATGAGAAAGATGTACTAGAAACTTTGACCGATGCTTTTATTGTATTCGGACATCAGGTTACTAAAGCGCAAAATGGTCGAGAGGCACTTGAATATTTCAAACATGGTGACTTTGATCTTGCTATTATAGATGTTGAACTTCCTGTGATGAACGGGCTTGATCTTACAGCAGAAATAAAAAAAATTGAACCTGAATTTCCAGTTATTTTGATTACAGGTTACTCGCACTTGTATAAACCTCAGGATGTGTTAAGTCTTGATGTGGAGGCTTTTCTGAAAAAACCGATCAACGTTACTGAATTAGTCTCGATAATAAACCAAATAATCTCACGAAAAAGAACGGGATTAGAAAAGATATGAATCTTGATGGATTTTTTTATCCCAGATCGATTGCAGTAATCGGAGTCTCTCGGAAGGAGGGCAGTTTAGGTCGAGTTTTTTTCGATACGCTGGTTAAATTTCAATTTAAAGGAAAGATTTATCCAGTAAACCCCAAAACTGATGAAATTAATGGCATAGCTTGTTATTCGTCTATTGATAAATTACCTGAAATTCCTGATTTAGCTGTAATAATGGTTCGAAAAGAGTTGGCTTTGGAAGCTGTAGAAGCTTGTGGAAAAAAAGGTATTCCTAATATTGTCATGATCACGGCCGGTTTTAAAGAAATAGGTGGCGAAGGTTTTAAACGTGAAGAGAAGCTCAGGCAATTAGTCCAGAAATATCAAATGAAGATGATCGGACCAAATTGCATGGGAATTATTAATACAGACCCAGAGGTCAACTTAAATGCCAGTTTTTCCCCCACCGAACCGTATATAGGTAATGTGGCTTTTATTTCTCAATCAGGTGCATTAGGTGTGGCAGTTTTAGAAATGTGTAAAGCTTTACACATTGGATTCTCTATTTTTATTAGTGTGGGTAATAAGGCAGACCTTACTGATAACGATTTTATAGAATATTTAGAAACGCATCAACCAACAGAAGTTATTACATTATATCAAGAAAGTATTGAAGATCCCGTTCAGTTTCGAAAAGTTACAACCAAATTAAGCCGCAAAAAACCAATTATTGCTTTAAGAGCCGGGAGAAGTGCAAGGGGCGCTAAAGCCGCCGCTTCACACACCGGGGCAATGGCCAGTTCAGAGCTTGCCGCCGAGGCATTATTCAAACAATGTGGAATTCTACGAGCCAACTCTATTAGTGAATTATTTGAATATGTCCTGGCGTTTTCGAGCCAACGTATACCAAAAGGTAACCGGATTGCTGTAATCACCAACGCTGGTGGGCCTGCAATCTTGGCTACTGATGCGATTGAATATAATAACCTTCGGATGGCCCAACTTAATGAAAGAACCCAAAAACGTTTGCGAGAATTTTTACCAGCCGAAGCCTCTGTTTACAATCCAGTTGATATGCTGGCCAGTGCCAGCGAGAACACTTATCAGCAAGCTTTAAAAATTGTCCTGGCAGATGAAAACGTAGATGCAATAATGATTATTATCGTCAGACCACCTGTAAATACTACACCCAGAATGATTGCCGAGAAATTTAAAGAAATTCTTCTGAATAAAAAAAATAAACCTATTTTCATTGTTTTAATGGCAGATCGAGATCCGGATTGCGGGCTTGAAATTTTCCAGGAACTTAAGTTGCCAGTATACGCTTATCCTGAATCTGCAGCACGTAGTATCGCAAAAATGCTTAAATATAAAGAATGGAAAGAAAAACCGGCAGGTAAAATTCAGAAATTTCAGTTAAACAAAAATAACCTGGATCATATTTTTGTACAGGCTTCTGCAGAAGGTCGCGAATATCTCAGAAGTCAGGAAATCTTGACAATACTCGAAACTTATGGTTTTCCCATTCCACAGAGTGTTCTGGTTCAATCACCACAAGAGGCAATCCAATTTCGTAAAACTGTTGGAGGCCCCATTGTTCTCAAAGTGGAATCGGATGAAATCATTCATAAGTCTGATATTGGTGGTGTTCAAGTTAACTTGAATGACCCCGAAGAAATTCAGGAAGCTTTCGGAGCAATTCTTAATAATGCTGCCAAAGTAACAAAGGCGGATCGAATATTAGGCATCTTGGTACAGGAAATGGTTCAAGGGGCATGCGAAGTGGCTCTTGGAATGAATAGAGATCCCAATTATGGCCCAATGATCATGTTTGGATTAGGGGGAATTCATATCGAAGTTCTGAAAGATATCAGTTTTAGAATTGCTCCACTGACGGATCAGGATGCTAAAGAAATGATCCAAGAGATACGTGGTTTTCCTATTTTACAAGGCGTTCGCGGCAACAGTGGGGCTAATCTCAACATTCTCATAGACGCTTTACAAAGGCTATCCCAATTGGCTTTGGATTGGCCTCAAATCCTTGAAATGGATCTAAACCCATTTATTATTTCATCCGAAACAAAAAATTGTAAAATTGCTGATGCAAGAATCCGAATTAAAATTTGAATAGAAATATTTTTTATTTAAATATCAAAAATGCCATTTATTTCTTATTTTTGGGTTTAATTTCGCTATTTGAATTCAGGAAATTTAGAAAGAATGTTTTTCCTAGATAAATTTTTCTTGAACAGGATAGTTTTATATTTAATATTTGGATCATTCTTTATAGGCACTGGAACTTTATTTTCGCAGAAATACATCTGGCCTACCAATGCCAGCCGTTTAATGACCAGTAGTTTTTGCGAATTCCGTCCTCGACACTACCATGCAGCTATCGATATTAAAACCTGGAATCGAACAGGATATAAGGTTTTTGCCATTGATAATGGGTATGTTATGCGCGTGCGGGTTTCGGCTTTTGGTTATGGAAAAGCCGTCTATTTAAAGCTTAGAGATGGTAATATCGTTGTATATGCTCACTTAGAAAGATTTTGGTCTGATCTGGAAAACTATGTGAATAGATATCGACAAAATAACCAGGTTTATCGGGTTGACTTGCATTTTACTCCTAATCAATTTCCAGTAAAAAGAGGGCAAATTATTGGTTACACTGGTAAAACCGGAATTGGTGTACCTCATCTGCATTTTGAGTTACGAAATCCAAAAAATGAACCTATTAATCCCCTCCACTATTATGCTGATCGGATTGAAGATAAAATAGCCCCGGTTATTTATCAATTGGCCATTTTTCCATTCAATCATCGGGGGCTGATCCAATTCCGAGCGGATACGCTGTTTTATAATTTCGGCAGGACATCTCAAGCTGTTTTAACAGATACACTGATTATTTCCGGCCAAGTTGGTGTGGCATTAATGATCTATGATCATGCCAATGGTGCAAATAATAAATTTTCTTTTTATCGGTCCAAGATGTGGATTGATGATTCTCTGGTTTACCAGAATCGATACGACTCATTCTCTTATGCAGAAACTCACCTTATCGAATTGGATAAGAATTTTGCCTTTTGGCGGCGGGGACTGGGAATTTTTCACAATTTCTTCCGGAATCCAGGTAACACACTATCCCATTATCTTCAAACTCCTGTAAAAGGAGGAATTATTGATGCCGATGTTCTACCTGAAGGCTTCCACAAACTTAAAATTAAAGTAGAGGATTATTGGGGGAATTCTGCTGAGTTACAAATGAATTTTGTAACTTCTCGGCCTTGGTGGCTTAAAAAAGAAATCGTAAGTAATTTTGAAGACCATGTGTTTCTGAGATTTTACTCCAGCGAGAAAATAGAAAAACTGCGATTCATATACAATCAGGGTACAGATAATTGGTATTCATATAACAAATTGGAATTAACCAGCGAAATCCAGAATGAAGATGATTTTATTTACACGCTTTCAATTCCAATAGATTCTTCTGAAAATAGAAAAATAACTGGTTTTCAGGCTAAATCCCTATATGGTTCTATTTCTTTTCCCCTTTTTATATCTGATGATCCAAAATTTAGGAAAAACTTTGAAAAAGACTCTATTTTTATCGAATCATATAAGACTAAAAAAAGTTGGATTGAATTAAGAATTTCTTCAACTCTTCAGAAAGTTGAACAATGGTTTTCAGATTTACATAAACATTTCCCGGAAATTTTCTGGTTTCCTATTTCTCCGCATATTTTTGAAATCCATATTCCTGTTAAATTGTATTTCAGCCCAAATAAAAAAATTCGGTTTTTATTAGAGGGATATTCTCACAGAATAATCCTTGTTCATCCAAAGAAATCAGCGAAAGTTATTTCATCTGATTCGCTTTTTTGGGCTGAATTCAATCCGGGTTCTTTTTACGAAAAAACGGTGGCTTATATTGATACGCAATATGAAATTCCATTTGAGATGGAATTTTCTCCACCCTACCGAAAATATGGTGCAGTTTATGATCTCCAGCCCTTCGATCAGCCGATAAATAATAGTGTTCGAATTTTTTTCGCTTTACCCGATTCTATTAAGCATCTGCGCGGTTTGGGTATTTATTATTGGGATAGGAAAAAGGGATGGTTATTTTTACCATCTCACCTGGATTCTAGCCGATATGTTTTAGGTGCAGAAGTCACAAGTTTGGAAAAATTTACTCTTGGGCAAGATACAATCCCACCTGTTCTTATCCCTGCTCAGAAAATCGTCAAAGGAATACTCACCAGTCGAAACGGTATCTTGACTTTTATACTTAAAGACGAAATGTCAGGAATTCGAAAAGAATCTCAAATCCAGGTTTATTTGGATGGAAATTGGCATTTGTTTGAATATGATCCAGAAGAAAGCCTTTTATTTATCCGAATCCCTCAAGGTACCAAGTCGCATTATTTGAAAATTTCTGTTCAGGATAACAGTGGTAATCGAAAAGAATGGCATTTCGAGGTGAAATAGTTGATTAGGTTCTTGATTTTTAATTTTTTTCTTAAGTAACTCATTTTCTGTTCGATAATCCTAAATTAAAGGAGCAGAAATTTTTAAAATATATGAAAAATAAAAAAACAGGAAGCGATCAAGGATGAAAAGATTTGCAAATGGAATCATAATTTTACTACTCAGCGTTTTTCTCATTAACAGTTGCAGCATCGAAGAACCCGTTTTACCACGCTGGGTTGTACCATTTATAATACCCATCAGTAAAGAGAAAATTGTACTTAAAGAAGAATTGGTTAATGATAGTACAATTGTCTCGCTTGGAGATACCCTGGCTATTCAATTTGAAGATCAGTTAGATCCTGAATATATCACAGAAGAAGATCTTACCGTGCCTGGTTATGATACCACCAGTGCAATTTCATTAAAATCCATTGAGATTGATTCTCTTAATAATATGTCCACTGGATATATTAATATTGGGGAACTTTTACCTTCACTACAAAACTTTGTAGGATTTACTTTTTATATGCCTGAAACAACTTTAACGGCTTCTCCCCAATTACTTTCTTCAGACGAATTTAAAGCCATTAAAATTGAATCTGGCGAAATCGAGTTAACAATTCATAATGATTTACCTTTTACGCTGGGACCTAATAAATCTTCACCTGAGGGGCTTGAAATCAAAATATACGAAGATTCCAGTGGGATACTTATTTCGGACCTGTGCATCGATGAAATACTTCCACCTGGGTCAGTAGGCACCGGAAGGGCGCCGGTCAATTTAACAGGGGATTGGATTCGTACGCCAGTTCGCCTTGAATATTCTCTACCCATTGCTAAAGATACTTCTTTTGTATTGACTCAGGAAACTTTACGGAGTGCTGGTTATCAGATGGATGTTTCTTTTATCGGTCTTTCTGTGAGCGAAATTGTCGGAAAAGTACCAGCTCAGTCTTTTCGTGACAGTTGGGAAGTGAATTTTAATCACGATAACAAAGTTATTAGAGCAAAAGTGTCCAGTGGACTGATTCAATTAGAATTGCAAAATCAACTTCCGCTAGGGGCAAGTGTTGCATTTACTCTATATGATGTGAAGGATGGTTCTGGGAATCCCTACACAGACCAAATAGTCCTTCAACCATATGAAACGGTTTACCATCAGATTAATTTAAATAATTTTACTATCGAAAATTCAAACTTTCCTGGCCAGGTAATTAACAATCTGAAATTGGACTTTCAGGCAGAAACCATGGAAAGTTCAGGATTCGTTCATATCAAGAATACCGATTCAATTAGAATAGCCTTTTTTACTTCTGATCTGAAATTTAACGAGTTCGAAGGGTATCTCCATCCGGATGAACTTACCATTGATCCCTTCGAAGAAAATAATATTGTTGATTATGAGGGATTTAGTAGTGGATTTCAATTTCAGGATGCAGAATTAAAGTTAGAACTACAAAACGATATTGAGATTGAAAATCTTTCGCTTAATCTGTTACTTACAGGATACCACAAAGATGATTACGGAACTATAACCGATTCGGCTCAGCTCAATATTTCAGAAACCCTTTCAACTGGAGATAAAAATATTATCTTAATAAATGGACCAGAAGTCGCCAATTTTTTGAATATTCTTCCCACGGATGTTAAAGGAAGAGGATATATTAGCTACGGCGGTTATGCTCATGTTAGGGCAGGTGATCAGATTAAAGGTAGCTATCAATTTACCACACCATTAAAATTTAAAATTGTTAATCCGTCACCCATTGAACTGGATCCTGATACACTTTACGAAGAAGACATAGATGAAGATATAAGGGATGCCGTCGGTGACGAAATTAAATATGCTCGTTTACACACAAGGATACTTAACCATAGTCCCATCGGCGGTGAAATCCAAATTATTGTCACTAGAGATTTGTCCCGTGAAAATATTTTTGATGCATTTCGAAGCATTAATCCTGAACTGGAATTTACTAAAACTGTTGCCATTCAAAAAGCTCAGATAGATGCCCAGAGTGGTTTTGTTACAAAAACCGTTGAATCAGAAGTCGATCTTGAACTTAACACACAGGAGTTGCAAGTCATTAAAAATCCACCATTTTTAGTCGGATTGAGAATGATTTTTGAGGATACCGATACACCGGTAGTTGTAAGAGGAAGTGATTTTATCGAAATTTCAGGAAATATTGAGGTTGAGGTACTTGTAAAGGACGAAGAATAAAAATAAGGAAGATAAAATTTAACATAGTTAAGGAGGACTAAAAATACTGTCATGAAAGGTCTAATAAGGTTTATTTCAATCTTTTGTTTCAGTTTGATCATCATGAAATCTGTTCAGGCGCAATACTATATAGATGCCCGAAGCCTGGGTATGGCTGGCAGCAACATTGCAGTGACACAAGGAGCAGAATATATTGGAGGCAATCCAGCTACGTTGGCTAAACACCAGGACTTTAATTTCGAATTGCATTTACTATCTGCCAGATTTATGATAAAAAATAATAGTTTTTCTCTTAAAGAATATGATCGTTATTTTACGACAGGTGATTCTTTGACCTCCCAGGATATTGACAATTTGTTAGGATACATTCCGGATACTGGGTTGCGAACGGACCTGGAATTTGGTATTAAAACATTTTCAGTATATGCTTATCCGTTTAGCCTTTCAATCTACGGATTGGGTAACCTTTTTATCAATCTTCCCAAAAGTCCCTTTCAAATTCCATTTTATGGAAATAAATATAAGGATGAATATAGTTTAGATAATCTTGAGGGGGAAGCCTGGGGGAGCGCCGTAGCCAGTGTTGGAATTGCTATCCCAATGACAAAATTAGTCGGTGAGAGATTTGATCTATTTGCGTTAGGGCTCGCTCCAAAATATTTCTTTGGACTACAGTATGCAAAAGTTCAATCAGCAACAGGTCGGTTAGTCACTACAGATGAATATATTCTTGCTGACGGAAAAATTGAAGCTTTGCGTAGTCAGGGTGGACAGGGAATTGGACTAGATGTGGGGATCTTAGCTGAAATCAACAAGAAATGGACTCTATCAGCCAGCGCTACTAACATCATTGGCTCGATTAACTGGAACAAAGAAAACGAACTTTACATTTTTGAATTTTCATCTGATTCTATTCGCATAAATGATTTAGATAGTTTAGACTTCCACGATAGTGACACAACACTTACCTATGGTGGATTTGTGACTGATTTACCGCGTGTTGTAACCATTGCAACAGCTTTCCAGCCTTATCGAAAACTGGTCGTTACTGCTGCCTGGCGACAAGGTTTGAATACATCCCTTGGTAACGTTACCAAGCCGCTCATCTCAGTTGGAGCTGAATATAAATTCCTTGGTGTATTTCCTTTACGCATAGGATACGCCATTGGTGGAAAAAATGGGCAGGCTATTGGTCTGGGCATGGGAATTGATTTAAAATATTGGCAGTTGAATGTTGGTTATATGAACCATAATTTCCGCTGGTTTAGAAAATCGCGCAGTCTTGAAATCGCTGTTACTACTCAATTCAGATTTTAGAATAATTCAATTCAATTCATATAAAACACCCTGTAATTCAACAATTACAGGGTATTTATTAATATATCTTTTTGAAAAAGGTTAATTTTAAATTCTCCCCGGGTAAATTTTCAGCGCTTCGCGAATAACTTCCATAGAGCGCCGCATGGCTTCGACGTTTAAAACAAAGGCAATACGAACTTCATCCCGGCCCTTTCCTGGAGTTGCATAAAAACCATTGGCCGGTGCTAACATTACTGTCTCACCATCCAGATCAAAATCTTTAAGTAACCACATTGCAAAATCATCGGCATCTTTAACCGGTAATTTCACTATGGTGTAAAAAGCCCCTTGAGGTTTATGTGCCACTACTCCAGGTATTTTTTCTAATTCCTCAAATACTACATCACGTCGTTTTTTGTACTCCGTAAGAACCTTATCTAAGTAGGATTGTGGGGTATTCACCGTTTCTTTAGCAGCTAACTGCTCCATGGTGGGAGGAGATAACCTGGTTTGGCCTAAGCGTAAGGCAACATCTAATATTTCTTTATTGTGTGTCACCAGGCAACCGATTCGTGCTCCACAAACACTATAACGTTTGGAAATACTATCCAATAAAATCGCCCTGTCTTCAATACCTTCCAGATGCATCACCGATGTGTAAACTGCTCCATCAAAGATAAATTCCCGATATACTTCGTCTGAGAAGAAGAATAAATCATGCTTCAAAACCAGTTCCTTCAAAAGTTCCATTTCTTCTCGGGTATACACATATCCCGTGGGATTATTAGGGGTACAAATCAAAATGGCTCGTGTCTTAGAGTTAATCTTTTGCTCGATTTCGGATATAGGAGGCAGTTTAAAACCTTCTTCAACTTTGCTGGTAACCGGAACAATTTTTACACCCGCTTCCACTGCAAAGCCAATATAATTGGTGTAAAAAGGTTCGGGGATAATCACTTCATCTCCTGGTTCCATGGTAGCCATCATGGTAAATATGATAGCTTCACTTCCTCCAGTGGTAACAACAATCTCATCGCTGGTGATGTTTATGTTAAACCGTGCATAATATTTTACCAATTCGTTGCGGTATTCCCATAAACCAGCAGAATGTCCATAGGGCAATACTTTCAAATTGTGATTTTTAAAGGCATCTAAAAAATTTTGTGGGGATGGAATATCAGGTTGTCCGATGTTAATGTGATAAACTTTTTTCCCTTGTCTTTTAGCCTCTTCAGCAAAAGGAACCAGCTTTCGGATTGGAGAATGTGGCATTAATTGTGCTCGTTTGGGTAATTTTGGCATTTCACCCTCCACAAATTTAAAATTTTGAAACTTGTTCCGCTTCAACTCCGCCTAAATGAGCGTCGGCTGCTTTTGTGGACTCATAAACATAAGTTAACCAGTGTTCGTACTCCGGCAATTGTCCACGCACTGTTTTCAAATATTTTTCTGCCATTATTTTAGTGATTGGACCTGGCTTTCCATCAGAAAGCACATATTCTTGCCATTCAGATTTATTTTTTTCTTTATTCCGTCCATCTGTAATTCTCGTGATGGGAGTTACTTCCGCGGCAGTACCAGTAAAAAAGACTTCATCTGCGGTTAATAACTCTTCCACCGTAATTGGGCCGACTTCGACTTGATAGCCACTATCTTTTGCGATTTGCAAAATGGTTGTACGAGTTATTCCTTCCAAAATGGATTCATTCTGATCATTCGTTTTAAGCTTTTTATCCTTAACAATAATAATATTTTCTCCGGGACCTTCAGCAACACGGCCTTCCATATTCAGAAAAATGCCCTCATCAAATCCGTGTTGGCGAGCAAAACTTCCACCAATGTTCGACTGTGCATACATTCCTCCAATTTTTGCTCGCAGGTCCATCTGAGAGAAATGGATCCTTTTATAAGGTAGTAAAAGAGTATGTACGCCTTTTTCCTGGCCTTCTTCCCCTAAATATGCTCCCCATCCCCAGCATCCAACAGTTAATTCTACTGGACTTGCTTTAGGAACTAATCCCAGATTACCATAGCTATAAAACAAATTCGGGCGGATATAGGCAGATCGTAATTTATTTTCCCGCATCACTAATTTGATCACTTCTATGATCTCTTCCTTACTATAAGGAACTTTCATATTCATGACTTCAGCCGAAATAAATAGACGATCAATATGTTCTTTCAATTTAAAAATGGCAGGACCTTTTGGTGTATCATAGGCCCGAATGCCTTCGAAAACAGAACTCCCGTAATGTAAAGCATGACTCATAACATGGACATTAGCAGTGTCCCAATCGTACAATTTACCCATATGCCAGAACTTCTTTGCGCCTGGAAAATAACTTACATCGAACATAACGGAATCCCTTCACATAAATTTTTTCTATCTTTATGGATAAAAAAACCCGGTTTTTTAAACCGGGCTGTAAGTACATAATGCTAAATCCATCAAATAATAAAAATAAAAATTAAATATAAGATACATTAAAATCATTCATAGCCCGTAAAAAATATAATTTTAAAATAAGATATTATCTAATCTAAAAAGCAAAGTCAAGATGATTTAAAAATAGTTAAAAGGAATAAACCAGCTTTTCTATTTAGCAAAAAAAAGTTTGTAATTCGGTGAACTAAATCATAAAATTATTTTTCTATTAATGA
>CAYLYM010000101.1:0-14433 GCA_964387645.1 uncultured Calditrichaceae bacterium
TTGTTTTTATTGACTTGGGTATGTAAAAATTTTAAATCAAGTGTCAAACTCGGGTCTAAATACTCCTAAATTGTCCTGAAACTGTTAAAGTCGAGAAAAGCTGAATATCAATATTCCTATTATTACGTAAATCCTGCTGATCTAGTGGTTAAATGTAAGGTAATGGAAAAGCCAAATTCTTCAGAGGATAATTGAATCATTATTAATTTTTTATCATTTTTCAATCGAATGTAAAAATTGTGTTAAAATTGTTTGGAAGATTCTAAGTAGATTAAGCAGAGATGCCTACTTACAGGCAGAATAGAAGCTACTACATTCTTTAAAAACCTTTCATGCAGATAATTATAGATAATGTTTTTTTAATCCTCAAAAAATTATTACATAGTTAATTGACTGAATAACACAATTTTGTTCTTAAAACATTAATTGATGTTCAATTCATTTAAATATTCCGCTAAAACTTGATTAAATTTTTCAGGTTGTTCCATATTACTCAAATGTGCAGCACCTGGAATTAGACTCAGTGATCCCTTTTTAAGAAGCGAAGCTATCCGCTGTGCCTCTTCAACAGTTGTTAATTCATCTTTTTCTCCTGCGATAACTTTTACCGGAAAAGGTAATTCCGGTAACAATTCTTCAGAATCAGGCCGATGGGCCATAGCTTTTAAGGCCGTTATTACACCTTCTATACTAGATTTTTTCATATACATTTCCACTTCAGCCATAAGATCACAATTTTTCTCCCTGGTATCCGTTGTAAAAAATTTCTTAAGATGAAAATCGATTATTGGTTTTAAATCATTTTTTTCTTTTAATTCTTTAATCAAACGAAACCGATTCTCCCGAATTTGATCAGTGTCGGCAGCAGCCCGAGTATTTGCCAGTACTAAGCCAGCAAAAATTTCAGGATATTTTCGATATATATTTAGAGCAACATATCCTCCCATGCTTAAACCCACAAAAACAGCTTTGCTAATATTTAAATTTCTAATTATACCATTAGCGATTTCGCCATAATCAAATATTGTCATATTGTCATTTAATATTTTGCTTTCACCAAATCCCGGGTAATCGAAAGCAATATAAGGTACGTTTTTTTTCATCAGAAATTCAAATTGTGGTCTCCACATACGATGATCAACTGGAAAAGCATGTAGAAAAATCACAGGTATTCCGGGGAATGAGCATGCTATTTTAACATGAGAATTGTATTTTAGCATGTTTGCCTCCCTTAATTTAATCTTTTGATCATTTAATTTTACTCCATTTCAAAATATCCTCATGATACTGAGCTTCCAAAAATTGGGTTTTCAATATTTCATCTTCAATGTTTTCTGCCAATTGTCGAATGAAATGAGATGCTTTTGTCAAGTATTCGTTAAATTTCTGCTTATTTTGCTGCAGTTTGAATAGCTTAACCATTTCACACAACACCAAGTATTGAATTTGTGGTAATTGAGCCTTTTCTGCAATCTCTAAACTGTGTTGAAATTTCTCAACTGCCTCTTCAAATTTTTCTTTTAACATCAAAGAACGTGCCCATAAAAATTGAGCTGCTGCAACATATCGTTGTATATTACCTGCCTTCTTACTCAAATATTGAGCAACCCAAATAGCATGGTCAAATCGTTCCGTCTCAATTAACCAATTCGCTAAATAGTAAAGATAATTAAGCAAATCCACTACACTGTAACTTACATTGACAATCTTCTTGGCTTCCTTTAACCAAGACCGGGCTCTCTGCCACCTGTGATTTTTGGTTTCATAATAACACAAATACAAACAGGATAATAATATCACATTTTCCTGATGGTTTTTAACAGCCCAATCATGTGATTTAATAAGATATTCATGTGCATGCAATAATCCATGAACCAGAAGAAATAAGTGCCCAATATGTAGTCGATTCTCATTTAATTCATAATGTAAGTCATGAGTACGACATAATTCCATACTTTTTCTTAAATTTATTAAGGCTTTTCCATATTGAGCCTGTTCCTTGTACACCAGGCCTAATTGCATCAAAAGGTGTGCCTGATACCGTGGATTATGTATTACATAAACGCTTTTTATTATTTTCTCTAAATGACTAACAGCTAACTGCCATTTCCCCAGATATCCATAAATTTCGGTGTAATAAAAAGTCATTTGTAGAAATAAAGAAGGTAAATATTTTTTTCTAAGAAAACGCCTAAGCTTATGACATATTCGCAGTGCGTTATCATATTCTTTATGCTGAATTAAAAACTGAATTTGATCTCTTAAGAATGATCCATAAAAATCCGAATCTATTATTTTTTGATCTATATATTGAAAAATATTTAGAGAAGAATTCTGAATTTGTTCAAATCGATTAAAGAAATATTTTTTTAACTTCTGATAGACATTATAAATACTCTTAAAATTATCCAGACATTTATAATAATCCAAGGCCTTTAGATAATTATTAAAGGCGGGTTCTTCTCGTAAAAGGTTCCATTCAATATCTCCCAACAGTTCATAACAGGCCCCTAAAGTATCGGGACTACAAAACTTTTTAACCTTTAATTCACGGATAAGATACCGCGCCTCGAGGAACGAATCCATCGCAGTAAGTGCACGAACCATATCCAGGGTTACAGATTGCCACTTTTTTTCTATTTCCTCTTTCCGATTTGAATTAGAAATATTTTCAGGCTTTGATATCCAATTTCGCAATCTCCGGAATATTTCAAAAGCATTCTCATATGCACCTAATTTCAAATATAATTTTCCAAGTTCTTCAAAAATCTTTTCGTAATTTACAATTGGAATTTGCACCAGATTTACCATTCGCAACAGGAAATACATTCGATCAGCAAGTTCCATCCAACGTTGCTGTTTTTTTAAATAAGAAATTTCTAAAAGACAGGATTCTGCTGATAAATCAACCATATCTAATTCAAAAAGAAGATGAGAAATATTGTAAATTTTCTCCAGCTTTTTGTTCTTTTCCAATTCGAGTAAAAGCAATAAATCATCCTTCAAGACCTCTGTCGACACTCGATGTCTAATCCATTTTCTTATCTGGCGATTCTGTATGCAGTAAAATTTTTTTCCAAATAAATTAATTTCACGTAATAATCCACTTTGCAGCCAATCGTAAATTAAGGTCTCGTCTAAAATAAAATGGTTAAATAGTAAATGTATATCTTTTTCAGTGAATATTTCCTCAATATGCGCCAGTAATCCCAAAAGTCTTTGCCCTGAGGATAATTGTCTACAAAATGCAAATTGAAAAATACTTTCCCAGTTAGCAGTTATTTTTTTATTTTGTAAATCCTTCACATTAATAAAACCCTGACCGGCTTTTAAAATCAATGGTTTATAAACACCTTCTATTAATAATCTTATTTTAAGCGGATTGCCCGCTGTTTTAGCATAACAATGGTTTGTAATTAAACGTGCATTAATAGGAGTTGTTTTAAATCGTTGCAGAATAGCTGTTTCTACTTGTTGTACGGATAAATTATTAAGTTCAATAGATTGGTATCCTTCAAAATTATGATTAAATGACTCGTTAAGTTCCTGGGTAAAAATAATTGATATAGCTACATTCTTCAGATTTCCAAAAAAGCGTTTAAGTGTTTCAATTTTAACATGGTCTATATTTTGAATATTTTCAAAAATAAATATTAAGTGATATTCCTGGCCTGTTATGGATAAAAATTGATAGAAAAGTTCATTAAACCATTGGTGCTCAGCTTCATCAAGATTTTTTATTCGAGACAAAATGTCCTGTTTTAGAGTACCATTAAAATGATTAAGAAATTTTTTAAATACATCTACATCATGTTCAATAAAACGCAACAAAATTCGATTCAACCATTCATTCTGAATAAATCTTTCCGATTCTAAATCGGTTCTAAAAATCAATAGATAATTGTCTGGTAATTTTTGTAAAAATACCTCAATCAATTCTTCTTTAAATGTACCAAATTTGCCATTTATAACTAAAAATCTGGGATACTCTAAATTAGGATCCTTAATAAATTCTAATATTTGTTTTAATGCTTCCCGCTGTACCCACATAATTTTTCTCGCTTCATAATTGCTGAAAAACAAAAAAAACAAAATTATACATTTATATTATCAAAAATAAACTGTTACTTAAAAACAGCTTTTAATTATAGCTTGGATTTGAATAGGATTCAATAATATTTCTTAAAAGCCCTAAAAATCGAAATGACCGCAAAAACTTGAATTTAATTAAAAGGAAAGAAGTTTATATTTAACAAAAAATCAGGTTATTTCTTCTAATTTTGCGGTAAAATGCCTGAGAAATGGTGATCCATAAACTAAACGTAATCCCTTCAAATTTTCCTTATTCTTTTTAATTCGAAAAAGAGCATCAGCGACATAGACCAGATGAGATGTGGTATACACTCGCCTGGGTACAGTCAAACGCACTAGTTCCAATTCTGGATAAATCCATTGCCCTTTTTCTTTATTTTCTCTGGCAAACATCAAACTTCCGATTTCAGAAGTTCGTATACCGGAATTCCGGTAAAGCCCAATACAAAGTGCTTGAGCTGGAAATTGCGACTGAGGAATATGTGGAAGAAAATCTTTCGCATCAATGTAAACTGCATGACCTCCCACGGGTTTAACAATTGGAATACCTATCTCCTCAATCAGACTCCCTAAATATGCTGTCTGTTGTATACGGTAATGCAAATATTCTTCTTGAATAACTTCTTCCAATCCTCTCGATATTGCTTCCAAATCCCGGCCAGCCAGTCCACCATAAGTAATAAATCCTTCTCTTAATATGAGTAAATTCTGCAATTTTAAAAATAACTCTTCATCTCTCAGGGCTATAAAACCCCCTATATTCACTAAACCATCCTTTTTTGCGCTGAACAAACATCCATCAACATAACTAAACATTTCCTTGACAATATCTTTAACTGAGAAATTCTGATAACCTTCTTCACGCATCTTAATAAAATATGCATTCTCGGCAAATCGGGCTGCATCAATAAAAAGAGGAATATCGTATTTTCGACAAATAGAATGGATTTCCTTGATATTTCTCAAAGAAACGGGCTGCCCTCCTCCACTATTGTTAGTAATGGTTAACATCACAACTGGAATCTTTTCAACACCGTATTTCTGAATAGCATTTTCTAATTTTACAGGATCCATATTTCCTTTAAATGGATGCTCATTTTTTGGATTCATTCCTTCATCAATCACACAATCTAAAGCTTCACAATTTAAAAATTCTACATTGGCTCTGGTGGTGTCGAAATGAATATTATTTGGCACCACATCACCATTTTTCAAGACTGTATTAAAAAATATATTTTCTGCGGCTCTACCCTGATGGGTAGGTAATACATAAGGGAAACCAAACAAATCTTCCACAACATCTTTTAAATGAAAGTAATTTCGAGACCCTGCGTAGGATTCATCACCTAGCATTAGCCCAGCCCACTGTCGATCACTCATGGCAGAAGTCCCTGAATCAGTAAGCAAATCAATAAAAACTGCTTCTGCTGGAATTTTAAATAAATTAAACCCGGCTTTATATAATAAATTTTCTCGTTCTTCCTGACTACAAAATTTCAATGGTTCGACAACCTTTATTTTGAAAGGTTCAATAGGAGGTTTCATAAGCATCTTCCTTATTAAAAAATCAAACACTTCCGTTGTTTAAATATTTTTCATTAATTCATCAATAACAGATATGAACTGATCTATTGTAAATGGTTTTGACAGAAAATGGAGTTCATTCTCTTTAATAAGTTTATCGAGTTCTTTTGAAGTTTCAAATCCACTTGTAAAGATAATTCGTTTTCGGTATTTAGAATCCATTTTGATAATTTTTCTATAAAGATCAATTCCATTCATATCTGGAAGAGTCAAATCCAAAATAATGGCATCATAATGGGTGTTCTCAAGCAAACGAACTGCTTCAGTAGCATTTCTTGCTACCTTTCCTTCATACTCAAAAGCTTCTAACATTTTTAAGATAATTTCAGAAAGAGAATTTTCGTCTTCAACAATCAGGAATTTTTTTTTGATCATTATCTATTATTGATCTCTTTTAATTTTCTAACTTCTTCTTCCACAACTGGCTGACGAGAGCTGGATTCGCTTTTCCTTTTGTCGCTTTCATCGTCTGTCCAACAAAATACGAAAGCACTTGCTTCTTACCACTTCTATATTGTTCTACTTGCGGTAAGCTCTCTTGAAAAATCTTTTCAATTATTGGTTCCAAAGTATCTACATCACTAATTTGCATTAAGCCCTTCTGTTTAACAATAGCTTCTGGGTCTTCGTCCTTCTGGAGCATCTCTTCAAAAACTGTTCTGGCAGCAGTATGGCTTATTTTCTTTTCATAGATAAGATTTAAAAGACGCCCTAAACGATCTGGAGAAATCGGAAAATCTTCAATTTCAATTTTTTTCTCTTTTAAAATACGTAAAACGTCTACCATTACCCAGTTGCTGGCCATTTTGGGATCTTTACTGACCGCAGCCAATCTTTCATAATAATTAGCTAATTGTTTACTACTTGTCAATATTGCTGCATCTTCAATCGGTAAATTGTATTCTTTTTGAAATCTTTCTTTTTTTGCTGCCGGCAATTCTGGAAGTTCTGATTTTATTTTTACAATTTGTTCTTCGGAAATTAATAATGGGACCAAATCAGGTTCCGGGAAATAACGATAATCGTGAGCTTCTTCTTTTAACCTCATCGGACGAGCTATCCCTGCATCTGCATCCCATAGAAGAGTTTCTTGTTCAACAGTATTGCCACTCTCTAAAATGGCCTTTTGTCTCTCTATTTCAAAAGTTAGCGCTCGTTCCACATTTCGGAAGGAATTCATATTCTTCATTTCTGTTTTCACACCAAACTCTTGCTGTCCAACTGGTCGTAATGAAATATTTGCGTCACATCGCAAGCTACCTTCTTCCATATTGCCATCACAAATCTCTAAATAGGTTAAAATTTGCTTTAATTCCATTAAGTAAGCATAAGCTTCCTGCGGAGATCTAATATCTGGCTCACTCACGATTTCGAGCAAAGGTACACCACAACGATTCACATCTACTAGTGATTCTTCGCCAGCAATCGCCTCATCGTGAATGGATTTACCAGCATCCTCCTCTAAATGAATTCTGGTAATACCAATCTTTTTCTTAATACCGTCTTCTAATTGTATTTCTAACCATCCCTTTTCACAAATGGGTAATTCATATTGGGATATTTGATACCCCTTGGGTAAATCAGGATAAAAATAATTTTTCCTGGCAAATTTGCTAAATCTGGCAATGCGACAGTTTGTGGCCAGACCCAATTTGATAGCAAATTCAACAGCCTTTTCATTTAATACCGGCAAAACTCCGGGCATTCCCAGACATATCGGACAGGTTTGTGTATTTGGTCCTGATCCAAAAGTTGTACTACATCCGCAAAATATTTTCGATTGTGTCAATAATTGAGCGTGTACTTCTAAGCCAATCACTGCTTCATATTCCATACTAATTCTTACCTCCAACTAAGTAGATATCTTAAATCCTTTTCTCAATTATATTAAAATTGATTGGCACTGCCATTTATCATCAATTACCAGTATTATTTAAACCATCCTGTATAAATAAACTAAATTTACAAGGTGAATCGTATCTATAATAATAAATGTAGAAAACTTTCAATTTCTTTTTTTCTAAATCAATAAGTATTTATAATCATAGAAAATTAAAAGCCCTGACAAGCAGGGCCACTTATTTATTATTTTTAAATTGGATTACCATTACGAATAATTTCTTTCAATAAAATCCCCAACCTGAAAGAGCAATTCTTCTTTAAAGGCATTTGCCATAAATTGAGCACCAATTGGTAGACCATTCTGGGTCTGTCCCACTGGAATATTAATACCGCAGATTCCTGCAAGATTCGCTGTCACCGTGTAAACATCTGAGAGATACATTTGTAATGGGTCATCTATTTTTTCACCGATTTTAAAAGGCGGAGTAGGAGTAGTAGGAGTCAGAATCACATCCACGACTTGAAATGCTCTATCGAACTCATTCTTGATAAGCCTGCGAACTTGCTGTGCTTTTTTATAGTAAGCTTCATAATAACCGGCAGATAATACATAGGTGCCCAGCATAATTCTGCGCTTCACTTCGGTTCCAAATCCTTCACTTCTTGTGGTTCGGTACATAGTATCAAGATCTGTAGATTTTGCACGATATCCATAGCGCACCCCATCATATCGGGCAAGATTAGATGAAGCTTCGGCTGTCGCCAGAATGTAATAGGTAGCAATAGCATAATCAGTAGTTGGCAAATCAAGATCGATTATTTTAGCTCCATTATCTTTAAGAAAGTTTCGGACTTTAAAAATTGTTTCTTTGATTTCGGGATTCAACCCCTCTTGAAAATACTGGCGTGGCACGCCAACTTTCAAGTTAGAAACATCTTTACCTAAAAAATTCATGTAATCCGGAACTGGAATGTCTGCAGAAGTAGAATCTTGCTCGTCTTTCCCTGCAATCACCTTGGTGAGATAAGCCACATCTGTAACAGATTTACCCAAAGGACCGATTTGATCGAGAGATGAGGCGAAAGCCACAAGACCGAACCGGGATATACGTCCATAACTTGGTTTTAAACCAACGATTCCACAAAAGGCAGCCGGTTGTCGAACTGAACCACCTGTCTCGCTACCAAGAGCTACATCCACCATTCCGGTCTTGACGGCAACTGCCGAACCTCCACTGGAGCCACCTGGCACTAATTCTGGATTTATAGGATTTTTAACCGGTCCGAAATAGGAATTTTCGTTTGATGAACCCATTGCAAATTCATCCATATTAGTTTTTCCCAGAATCAAACCATCGGCTTCCAGAATTCGTTTAACCACAGTTGAATGATAGGGCGAAATAAAATTCTCCAGAATGCGAGAAGCACATGTACTTCGATAATCTTTGTAGCAAATATTATCTTTAATGGCTAAAGTTAGCCCGGCAAGAGGGCCGAGATTTTCACCTCGGTCTCGCCGGGCATCCAACTTTTGAGCTTGTTCTAAGGCCTCCTCAGCATACACTTGAATGAAGGCATTCAGATCCTGATATTTTTTTATTCGCTCCAAATATCTATTTATCTCATCTGCCAGATTGAACTTCTTTTTCAGATACGCTTCATGTCGTTCAATAATATGTTTCAAATGTCGTCTCCCTTAGAATTGAAAACTTCCAAGTCTCAATCCTTATGTTCTGAACTATCATTCTTATTATCGCTGGGGGGCTCTTCTTCACCTGTTTTAGCAGCCGGACGAGAATAACTGGGGGTATTATCTACATCAATATCCAGTTCATCCTTGATGTTCTGGGTAGCATTTTTAAATTCGTTAATCGATTTCCCCAACGACCGAGCTAATTCAGGCAAACGTTTTGCACCAAAAAGGATCAAGATAATAAGAAAAATGACCAATAACTCTGGAGGACCAATACCAAACATAATACTTCTCCTTAATTTAGTTTTCTAAAAAATTAAACCTTTGTTTAAGAAGTCGGTTTCATTATTAACCAAATTCAGCTTATTGCATCCATCTTAAAAAATATGCTGCAAGAACAAATCCTATCACACCAATGATATTTAACTTAACACTAAAACCCAACGTAATGGAAAAAACAACAAGATTAAGAACTACAGGGCCTAGTGAAAACTGGGCAGCCCGAAGAAAAAATTCTCTTACAACACCTTGAGGCAAAATATAACCAAGAACCTCCCCCATAGCGCTTCCTAATAAAGCTCCAAATACGACGATTAGAATCATCCAGCCTATTCTTTTTTTGCGCATGGGGTCTTTCTCCCTATTAGTTTTAAGAAATCATGGATTCAAAAATTAGCTGCCCCTCCATACTACCTAATAAAATCTCCATCGCACGTTCTGGATGTGGCATCATCCCCAATACATTACCTTGTTTATTAATAATACCAGCAATATTCTCAATAGACCCATTCGGATTATACTTTGAATGAACCTCCCCACTGGCTGAACAATAGCGAAAAACAATCTGACCATAATCTTCCAGCTCTTTTAAACCATTCTTATCAATAAAATAATTTCCTTCGCCATGAGCAATGGGAATTTTTAATACCTGCCCTTTTTTTAATTTACGTGTAAATAGTGTATCATTCCGCTCTGTTCTAATATAAACATGCTTACAAATAAACCGGAGATTCTGGTTACGTAAAAGAGCACCAGGAAGTAATCCACTTTCGGTTAATATTTGAAATCCATTACAAATGCCAAGAACGGGCTTCCCATTTTTGGCAAATCGGATTACTTCCCTCATTATTGGAGAAAACCTGGCAATCGACCCAGCTCTCAAATAATCACCATAGGAAAATCCACCAGGTAATACAACAGCATCATATTTATCCAATGAATTATCTTTATGCCAAACAAACTCTACCGAAACACCCATCTGATGTTTCAAAGCATGATAAACATCATGATCACAATTGGACCCTGGAAAAACTATTACAGCAAATCTCACGTTCACACCTCTTCAATTTCATAAGAAAAATCTTCGATTACCGGATTAGCAAGCAATTTTTTACAAGCCTGTTCAACAATTTCACCAGCTTTTTTCCTGTCTGTTATGTTTAATTCCATTTCAATATATTTACCAATTCTTACATCCCTGACCTCTTCAAAACCTAAGTGATTCAAAGCATTGTTAACTGCTTTACCTTGTGGATCAAGAATTCCTTTTTTTAGCTGAACTTTGATTATTGCTTTCATTATTTTTCCTCGTCTTTTTCCGCTCTATCTCGTCACCTCGCATTACTTGCCAACTCAGCCGGATTGGGCCGGAAAGTGCATACGCTACCGCCCAGAGAAAAAATGTCTCCTGGGGAAATAGAATTATTGTAAGAATACTGATCATAATAATAAAAAACTTCCATCGATTCATCCTACCTTTTTGTAAAGAAAAATTGGGAAGCGTTTCATAACGTATTGTAGTCAACATTAAGACTGAGACAGTAATAACAATTAATAAATAGAGTTTTTCCCACCTTAATCTTCCCCAAAAGTGATAATTAAATACCAAAAATGTTGCTATCGTTATTGCGGCAGGTGGTATTGGTAATCCTTCAAAATACTCTTTATCAAAACCTTTCAATCGAATATTAAATCTTGCCAAACGAACAGAACCGAATACCAATGGAATAAAGCTAATAATAATGCCAACTGTTCCCCAATTTTGAAAAACAGATTTATAAATGAGGAAAGAAGGTGCAAAACCGAAAGATACCACATCAGCAAGTGAATCATATTCTACACCAAAATGCGAAGCAGTTTTTGTTAACCGGGCAATTTTTCCGTCTAAGGCATCCAGGACCGCAGCAGCTACTATTAACCAGGAAGCCTGAATAAATTTCCCATTCGCTGTTAAGATCACCGAAAAGTATCCACAAAATAAATTGGCCATGGTGAAAGCGCTGGGTACCCAATTTCTAGTTACTCTCACCGGAATACTCCAATTATTGATTCTCCACCTTTCACCTTATCACCAATTTTTACTTTAAGCTGAACTTTTTCCGGCAAGAAAAATATGTCGACTCGCGATCCATATCGAATCATTCCCATTCGCTCACCACGTTTCACTTTTCGTCCCTCCCTTAAATCGCATACAATTCTCCTTGCAATAATCCCGGCAATCTGTTTAAAAAGTACTCTTCTTCCCTGTTCGTCTTTAATGCCAATTACCGTCTGCTCGTTGTCTAAAGAAGCTTTCTCTTTAAAAGCTGAAATAAATTTGCCTTTATGATAAGCAAAATGCTCAATTCTACCCGAGATGGGAACACGATTCACATGTACATTGAAAACTGACATAAAAATACTAACCCGAGTAACTTTAGAACGAAAAAATTCACTCTCTTTAACTTCAGTAATTTGAATAATCTTTCCATCCGCCGGCGACAGAATAGCATCAGGATTTTCAGGTATTAATCGTTCTGGATCACGAAAAAAATAAAGATTGAAAAAGCTAAAGATTCCTGTAATAATTGCAAAGAAAACAAGATTCGCATGCCGGACGAAAATTGCTAAAAAAAGAAACACAAAAAATACAATAAAACTGGTAACAACTATACCAATTCCATATTTTGCTATAGACATGACTTAATATAACTCCTCTCAATCACATAAGAATTATATCTTTTAACTTTGGCAATACTGTTCTGGCTGTTGCTGGTGTCATTTCAAATGTCTTTTTATTTAATTTTCCATCTTCTGTCACTTCCCAAATAGAAAAAGTATCTGGCGAAATTTCATCTCCTAACATTATTTGATTTTCATAGCGACCAAATTCTAACGAAAAGTAGGCCAAACTTAGCTTTTTTCTGGCAAAAAATGACTTCAATACAGCGTTAACTTTCGAACCTATACGAATGATTACATCCATCTCATTTCTATCACAAAGACCCAACGTGTAAGCATGATAATCGTTTATAAAAGGATTTCTAAGCTTGGTGTTCTTTAAATAGAGTTCAAGAACAGGAGTTTCTAAAATAGTACCATCTTTAAATCCAATCCTTTTTGCAAGATTTCCTGTAGCAATATTCCAAATAACTAACCGGATAGGAATCATATCCAACTTCTTTACTAACAAACTTTTTTCGTCCAATTTTCGAATATAATGCGTTGGTACATTATAACTAGCCAAATATTCGAACATAAAAGCAGAAATTTCAGTATTTATGGCACCCTTACCTTTAAGAGTATCCTTTTGTTTACTATCTCCTTTCAACGTATTCAGGAATTCCATTACCAGTTGATTTTGTTCTTTGACGGTGTAAAGTTTCTTTGTCTTACCTTCTACAAGAATCTCTTTTATTTCCACAATCATCCTCCAATTTTAAACAATTCCTAATTTATTAAATATGTAATTTACGTTTTTTAGTCGATTTTCCAAACTACAAATATAATCAATTTCCTCGGAGTTCAGTAAAAGCTTAATATCTGGATCCTTCTTCAAAATATCTTTAAAATTTTCACCACTTTCCCAAACTTTCATTGCATTTCGTTGGACCAATTTATATGCTTCTTCTCGAGTAATGCCCTTTTCAATTAAGCTGAGCAATACAGGTTGAGAAAAAATCAGTCCGTTAGTTAAGTTAAGATTTTTTAACATATTATCAGGATGTACAACCAACCCAGAAATAACTTGAATAGTTTTATCTAACATATAATAAAGTATAATAGTAGCATCTGGAATAATGACTCTCTCCACAGACGAATGAGATATATCTCTCTCATGCCAAAGGGCAATATTTTCCATTGCAGTTGTGGCATAACCTCTGAGCAAGCGAGCTAACCCGGAAATGCGCTCACATATAATTGGATTCTTCTTATGAGGCATTGCGGAAGAACCTTTTTGTCCCTTCTCAAAAGGTTCCTCCACCTCTAAAACTTCTGTTTTCTGCAGATGACGAATCTCTATGGCAATTTTTTCCAGGCAGGCACCTATAAGTGCAAGTGTATTCAAGACTTCTGCATGTCGGTCGCGCTGAATGATTTGCGTTGATATGGAAGCAGGTTTTAAACCCAATTTTTCACAAACATAAGCTTCAACCTGCGGAGCCAGATGATCGTATGTACCCACAGCTCCAGAGATTTGTCCAACCGCAATGGTGGAAATTGCTTTTTCTAAACGCTCAATATTTCGTAAAGTATCACTATACCATAAAGCCAATTTTAATCCAAAAGTTATCGGTTCGGCATGGATACCATGCGTACGACCAACCATTACTAAATCTTTATATTTTAAACTACGTTCTTTTAAAATATCTCGTAATTTTTTTAGTTGAGCCAGAATTAATTCACCTGCTTGTTTCATCTGCACGGCCAGACAAGTATCTAATACATCAGATGATGTCATGCCATAATGGATATAGCGGGAATTTGGCCCAACAAATTCAGCAACATTAGTCAAAAAAGCAATTACATCATGGTGAACAATCGATTCTATTTCCTGTATTCTTTTTACATCGAAACGGGCTTTTTTCCGAATTTCTTCCACCGCTTTAAAAGGGATGTTACCTAATTTCGCTTGTGCTTCACATGCCAGAATCTCAATTTCCAACCAGATTCGGTATTTATTCTCATCCTGCCAAATTTTACCAATTTCTGGTAAAGTATAACGCTCAATCATCTTTCATCCATTCTTTTTTAATAATTCCATAACAATTGTCTTCTTCTGATTATCTCTAATAATTTCGAAAGTTAATTTATCGCCAACCTTTAAATCCATATTATCCAGAACTTCTTGTAGTTCATTTGCACTATGTATGGGCTTACCATTAACACTAATGATTACATCTTCTGGAAGTAGACCAGCTTTATCAGCCGAACTTCCCCGGAACACCCTATTGACAATTGCA
>CAYLYM010000102.1:0-14250 GCA_964387645.1 uncultured Calditrichaceae bacterium
CTCTGGTCAACCAATAAATTAAAAGCTGTTAAGAATTATTCTTCGTCTTCGAAAGCAAACATACCAAAACGCCGGTCTTTTAAAGCTCTGATACGTTCTTTGAAGTAATTTCTATTATCGACCTCATTATACCATTTAACGCGCAAATATTGATTTCTTTCGAACCATTCATATTGAATTCCACCCTGGAATTCCTGTCGTAAAGCTTTGCCAATTTCTAGTGCTAAACGGGTGGTATTGGCAAAGATGAAAAGAATATCATTCTTTTCTGAAATATTTAAAATCTTCTCAAAAGGTGGAGTATCTTCCAGACTTCTTTCAACACGATGGGCCAGTTCAATAATTTGATCTTTATATTTAGGTAGTTCCTTGTGATAAATCTCTACGCTTCCCACAAAATTCTCATATGTTTTACCGATACACTTATTACAATAGGCAAGCTCTGTACGTATCGAATATATATCTGTTAATGTATCCTTCACCCATTTGTTATTCCAATAAATCTTCTTACATCGCGGACAACTGTAAATCACCCGTGATTTTCTTAAAACAGAAAGATCTAAAGACGAAATAGCAATATTTTCACCTTTTTTTAACTTGGTTTCAATTTTTTCTAATTCATTAATATTTTCATCCGTTTCTTCTAAAATCTCTTCTTCCTCTAAATTGTCCTCATTGAAAGGAAAAATTTCTTCCTCCTCCGAATTTTCAATGTCCTTAAAAAAGGCCATTACATTCCTCCTTTTCATTAAAAAAACTCTGAAAATTACTTACGATTTCTTTCTCATTCAACTCAAATTCTTATTTTTTTCAAGATTTTGACGCTTTATTTTTAGAGAAGTTTCATAAACTTATCAAATATTTTTTAATAATCAAAATACTTTTAGTTAAAAAAATTAAACTTTTTCAATTCGAATAGCGTTTTAAAATTAGATAGAATGAACCTTTGTAAAAACATTTTTTATTAAATTCTCTTAAAGAATTTTCGGAAAAAAACAAATAAATTTAAATGATTTTATTATCTTAATTTTGGAGTACTTTTGTTAATTATTATTTACAATGAGATTAGAGATTTTTCTCTGCCCACCTGTCCGGCACATGGAAGTGACGGGACTGTCCGGCACATGGAAGTGACGGGACTGTCCGGCTCAGAAAAGTAACGGACCTATCAGTATATGCTCAGGATAGGTTCTTTTAAGGCGTTGAATGATAATTCAGTTTCAGGTTGTTCAGAGGAAACCCGCTTCGGCAAGTGAGCGAGGAATCTCATTTTTCATAGATAATGGTATATTCATTAAAATTTAAATCAGTGAAGCTTAGAAAGTTTTGATTTTTAATCAAGATTGCGTAATATATTATTAATGAATTCCTAAAATAAGGAGGAAAAAGATGCCACTCAAAAAGCGTCTTAAAGAATTTTTAGATGAGAATAATGTAAAATATGTCACCATGATTCATTCTAAAGCTTATACAGCACAAGAAATTGCAGCCATTCTCCATGTTCCCGGACGAATGTTTGCAAAATCTGTTATCCTGAAAACAGACAAAGGGTATATGATGGCCGTTCTGCCCGCTACTCACAAAGTAAATTTTGACTTGTTTAAACAGGTATCTCACACCAATGAAGTTGAATTAGCCACTGAGGAAGAATTTGAGAGTTTGTTTCCCAAGTGCGAAATTGGTGCTATGCCGCCTTTTGGCAATATTTATGGTCTTCCTACATTCGTAGACGCTTCATTAACCAAAGGTGAAGAAATCTGCTTTAACGCTACCACTCATTCAGAAGTGATCAAGATGAAATATGAGGATTATGAGAAATTAGCCAATCCTGTTATCGGTAATCTTGCTGAACACGTTTGATTTGCATTTAATGAATGAATTCAGCTTTAATAGAACAATAGTTTTCAGTAAACCCTCAGTAGCATGGATTTCAAATATTCACCTTCTGGGTGAAAGATATTGATGGGATGATCCACCGGATGTCCGAATCGCGATAAAATTTGCACACTTCGTCCAGCTTCTTTTGCGGCGCTATACACAATTTGCTGAAATAATACCCAATGCACAAAAGAAGAGCAACTGCAAGTCAGGATAAGTCCGCCGGATTTTATTTTCTGGATTGCCAGACGGTTAACATCTTTATAGGCCCGGCTGCCGTTTTCCATATGTGTTTTCTTTTTAACAAAAGCAGGTGGATCCAGTATGATAATATCAAATTCTTCTTCCGTGTCTCGTAAATATTCAAAAACATTAGCTGTAACAAAACGATGTTGGTTGGGATTGATTCCATTGAGCTCAAAGTTTTTTTTGGCCATTTGTTGAGCCAGTTCGCTAATCTCTACCGAAATAGTTTCAGCTCCCTTTTTGGCGGCCGCCACACTGAATCCTCCCGTATAGGAAAAACAGTTGAGCATCTTTTTGCCGGCAGCAAGAGTTGCCATCCTTCTCCGGTTGTCTCTCTGATCTAAAAATAAGCCAGTCTTTTGTCCTTCCCATACATCTACAGTATATTTAATGCCATTCTCTAAAACAATTACAGGGTTTTCCAATTCTCCCCATAAAACTTTTTTTTCGCGCACCAATCCTTCATTGACACGAGCAGAGGCCTCGCTTCTTTCGACAATAGTATCTGGCTGCAATACCTCCCGGATCCATTGAATCAGAGACTCTTTCAACTTCTCCATGCCAACCGAATAAATTTGAACGACTATTACCCGATCATATTTATCCACGATTAAACCGGGCAAATAATCTCCATCAGCATGAACCACCCGATATGTGTTTGTTTCATTACTAAAAAGAACATTTCTCGATTGATAAGCTCTTCGTAAACGGTTCAGAAAGAAATCGTCATCAATCAGTTCTTCCTGGAAAGTCAGCAGGCGTACTCGAATTTGAGAATGAGGGTTGATAAAACCTTTAGCCATAAGCTCCCCTTCTGCTGAGTAAACAGAAACAATATCTCCCGGCTGATATTCTCCTTCTACTTTTTCTATTGCACCGCTAAATAACCATGGGTGACGATTCCTGATTGATTTAGTTCGACCTGGTTTTAAAATTACTTTAACTTTTGTATTTTCCAAATGACTCATTGCTAATACTCCTCAAAATTCTTCTTAAAAAAAATCATTCCAAACTCCATAATTTGTAGCATCCAAACTGCATCGTTTGTATATTCGACGTTGATGAATATACCAAAAATCAGAAAAGACTAAATTTGGTTTTTAAATACATTCAACTTTGCTTTTTCAATTCAACAGTGCAGAAAATGAAAATTTTCTGACCACAATTCAAGAAATAAATGGAAAAAATATGAAGAAATTCATTATATTGATTTTTCTTGCTCCCTGGATCTGGACAAATATTTTGGCTGAAACGCCTCAGCTTCAAAAACAGATATTTTATGCCAGGAACAGGGTTATGCCGGCACTGGTTCATATTGAGCCAGTGAAAAGTTTTTTCACAACTGGAGAGCGTCGACATACTGTTGTTACTGGCAGCGGCTTTATCTTTAGTCCCAAAGGATATATTATGACCAACTATCACGTTGTAGAAAATGCAGAACGAGTGGATTGCACTTTATTTAATAAAAAGAAATATTCGGCCCGTATCATCGGCAGTGATCCTTCCACGGACATAGCGGTTTTACAATTAAATATGGAAGAATGGGGAAACCAGCCCTTACCATTTGCTTCTCTGGGAAACTCAGACAGTCTGCAGGTTGGCCAAATGGTGCTGGCACTGGGAAGTCCTCTGGGACTTTCCCGCTCAGTAAGTATGGGAGTCATCAGTTCTCTAGAACGCTACTTTGAATATGAAGGACGCTTCGACTCGCCCTTTAATCTGTGGATACAAACTGACGCGGCCATTAATCCTGGAAATAGCGGCGGACCATTGATCAACTTAAGAGGTGAAGTAGTGGGGGTAAATTCCCGTACGGTATTTCTGGCTGAAAATCTTGGATTTGCCATTCCGATTAATTTGGCTAAAGAAATTGCAGAAAAATTGATTGCCGGTCAGAAAATTCAGAGAAGCTGGGTAGGAATTGAGATACAACCAGTGAGAGAATACCGGAATTATCTGAACTTAAACGATTTAAAAGGCGTTTTGGTAAGTAGTGTAGATCCACATTCTCCTGCAGAGAAAGCCGGAATACGACCAGGAGATGTAATTGTTTCGATCAATCAAAACGCTGTAAATGCCGAGTTTGAGGAAAATTTGCCAGCCATTCGAAAATTATTAGCTGACCTTCCTATCAACGAAACAGTCCGAATAACTATCTGGAGAAACGGAAAACGAAAAGAAATTTCTGTTAAAACGCAATCTGAACCATTTGAACATTTATCAGAATTTGAATGTAACGCCTGGGGCATGGTCGTTAAAAGTATGACACGATATATATACCAGATGCAGGCCTTACCTGATTATCAGGGCGTTTACATTTCTGCGGTGAAGAACGGCGGAGCGGCCGAAAAAGCAGGTTTACGCGCTGGAGATGTAATCCGTTCTATTAACCATAAGAAGATTAAAAACATGGAAGATTTTCAGCATTTCTACCAAAAACTTAACAGCGAAGATAAGGAAATATTTATTGAGGTATTCCGCCAGGGTGCCATATATTTTGCCGTGCTCTCCCCGGCTAATTCATCTCAATTAAAGAAGACCGAAAAAGATTAATTGACATTCTTCATCTGAAGTTCATTATAGAACATTTTATAGTACAAATTGAATCAGTTGTGTTAATATGCAAGAACCCATTGTATCAGAAGAACATTAAAAATATTATTGAAAATGGAGAAAAGACTTTTTTTTAACTCCCCTTACTATTCATAAAAAATTATAGCTTTTTACGATCGTTATAAAAAACATTTTCCGGTGCTTTCCTTTGCCGGGAGTATTCTGTAGGACAGCCTGATCCTCACAAGTATAGCCAGCATGCCGAACAATTTGAAAACGATCATCCAATGAGTTCAAGTGAAATCAAAACTATATTAAAATTTGAAACAGAATAACTGACCAATAGAATTGGAACAAAAATAAAATAAAATAAAAAACCTCACAGTTTAATCAATAATTTGGCCAAAGAAAATACTATTTAATAACAATTTATTTGTACCGTACCAAATTCCACGAAAGTTTACCTCGTCCAGGAAAATAATGATACGACCATTCCCCAATTTGTATACCAGAATTGCCGCAGAATTTTTAATTCGTTTCAAGTTTTTTTCAGTTACAAACCCACTTAATAAAGGTGAATCGGTGTATTGAAGTGGTGTAGAATAAGGATCTGATGACGGTTTAAGAAAAAGAGTATTACGGCGAAAAACGGGAATAGTAGCTTCGCAATAACCGAATCCCAATGGATGGGTCAAATCCAATTCAGCCTGGAAAATAGTACCGCTGATTCGTTCTTTGGCACTATCATTTCTTCTCAATGCATAGGGCCTCCTCGCAACCTGATTTTTCTTTTCCTCCTCTTTTTCCTTAATCCAATCTACATGAATCAATTTGTTGTTTTTGGCCCATCGAACTGAATTACCAAATAAGATAAGCGTATTGCCTTTTCGAACCCAGCGATTCAGTGCATTCATTCCACTAGAATCAATTTCATCATACTGACCACTTACCAGAACCATAACATTATATTTATCCAGATCGATGCTGTTAATCAGTGATTTTTCTAACAGGCTGACTTCCATATCCATTCTGTGGTCTAGTAAATGCCAGGCTTCTCCGATCTGTGAGATAGATAACCCGGCACCAGTAACTAACAGAATTTGTGGTTTTTTTAACGGTCGAAGAGCAGGACTCCCCAGATCGATTCCTGAAAAACTTAAACCGCTCGGTAAGGCAAAGACATCCACCGCATCTTCCATAATAATTTTTTTCAACAAACTGTCAATTTTATTCTTTTTACTTTTTTGAATTCCTAAAGGAATCAGGATAGTTCCTCTTCGAAACAATTTCTCCTTGCCTTCAATTTTAGCGGTAAAATCCCGCATGGCCACCTTGATGCGAATGTCAGATTTCAAAAGTCGATAAGCGGCACGCGGTGCGTAGTATCCTTCCCAGCTAAAGACATAAGCACAGGGGTTTTCGTTCTTAACGATTTTTCCGGTGGGAAACACCGGATCAAGAACCCGATCTCCCAACAGTCCTTTAACTGATTTTTTCAGTTCAGCAAAGGGCATGTTAAAAGCCAGCGGGAATGTCCAGGTAGACACATCGTAAAAAATGCTGTCTTGGAAGTCAACTCGACGTTCGAACAAAGCTGAAATTAAGCGAAATTGCGGTTGTTGAACTGGCACAATCCAGCTCCATTCGGGTTCAAATTCTTTTTGATCAATCTTTACTTTACTGGCCAAACGGAAAACATTAATCTGGTGAGTGCGCAAAACTTCCAGCAAATGATAGGCCCGGGCAGGATCTGTTTTGCTACCGAATACATAAGCGGTTATGGGCGAATTTTGAGCCTGTTGAACAGCGCTTAGGTAAAAATCCCGTTGATGATTGAGCAATTCAACCCGCAGCGCTGTGGCAGCTCTTAAAGTTGACAGAGAAGTTACAAATTGATTTCGGATGGCAAATGGAAAAGTTAACAAACCGTTCACGCTTTGTTGAATATGACCTCGGACGCTGGCCTGTTCGAACAAGATTCCAATCCCACCGTTCAAGTCCGGATAGGTAGAGCCTTTACCAAAATAAAAATCATCATAAGTTTCTTTATGGTAATACAAGGAACCAATCTGGTCTAAAGCTCTTGCGTGAAATTGGGCAATTTTTTCAGTTAATTGATACGTTTGCATTGGAATCAACGGGTGATTACGAGAGAGAACCCCAGGTTGGAAAAAGAAAGTAGAATTGGTTCCCATTTCGTGATGATCGGTCAGTACATTTGGCCGCCATTCATAGAATTTAGCCAGACGGCCTTTGGTTTCGGGATGTTGTGCCAGTAGCCAGTCGCGATTTAAATCAAACCAGTAATGATTTGTTCTACCATAGGGCCAGGCCTCCCGATGCTCGCGGTGGTTGGGATCGGAAACAGGCACTTTCCCCCTATGCATATTTACCCACAGGGAAAAACGGCTATATCCATCAGGGTTGATGCACGGATCTAATAGAATGATTGTATTTTTAAGTAAAGCTTCAATTTCATTTCCTTGTGCTGCCGCTAAAAAATATCCCACTAACGGTGCAGCATTGCATCCGCTGGCTTCGTTTCCATGCACGCTGTATCCCATCCAGACGACAACCGGCATGTTACCGAGAGGAATATTGGCCGAGACGTCTGGATCACACAATGCCCGGTGTTGCTCTTTTATTTTATTAATATTCTTTAAATTTTCAGGTGAACTGATGATAAGCAAAAGCAATGGACGTTGCTCATAAGTCCTGCCATACTCTTCAATAATGAGACGGTTAGAAACACTCGCTAACGTTTTTAAATACCCCACCAGTTGGTCGTGACGAATATGCCATTCCCCCGGCTGAAATCCGAAGTAATCCTCTGGCGTGGGTATTTTACTATCATAATTAAATTCCTGGGGTAAAAAATATTCTAGACTTTTTACATTTTGTGAATACCCCGATTGAACCATCAGGAAAATCAAAAAACAAAAAACAACCAATCTGTATGTCGTCCATTTAGCCATTTTACCTTCCACCAATTTTTCTGTTAATATTAAAAATTTTGAACGCATTATGAAATATTAATTCATCTAACATTTTCTATACTAACAACTTTTTTTAACGATTCAGCGAATCGTTCTACTAACTCCCGTAACGGCTGCACTCACCTTATTTTACCTAATGAAAAACTCAATCCGCCTCCCAGATGAAAATGTTCCTTATTCAAAGAGGCAAAAAAACTGATTCCCACCCCGAAAGATGAGGTATTCCCGGTAAAAATGCGAATTTCGACGGGAACACTGAAAGTGCCTATCTTAACAGGTGGAGTGTCATGGTAATAAAAGTAATGTTCTTCCTGAAATCGGCTTATTCCAAGACCGATCAAAATTATGGCGTTTGAACGGTAGAAGCCTCTAAATATCATAAATCCTCTTTCCAGTGATCTGGATCGGTAACTAACACTCCAGAATGTGCCCCGCGTCTTAGCTGATTCAGAATATCGGTAAGCAAAAATAAATGCTTTTTGATTCTTTTTCAAACCTGCCATAACTACAATATCCACATTTCTGGCAGAACCAACCATGCCCACGCTGGGGGCAATAAAGATGACCGGCGGCTGCTTTTTTGTCGAGGCAATTCCAGGAAAAAAGTTAAAAGTAAAATGAAAAAACTGAAGAGTCCTATCTGAATTGTTCTGGTAGAATTAAATCCATGATCTAAGAATCAGAGATTGGGATTAGCCTTTCTTTTTACCTGGATTGTATTTCGGATTCAATTCAGTAGGTACCGGGGCATTCAATGATTTTCTCCAATCTTTTAATAATTGATGGAGCTCAGCGGTTTTTTCAGGCATTTCTCCTGCCAGGTTTCTTGATTCACTGATGTCATTCTTTAAATTATAAAGCTCCAGCCTGCCGTCTTCAAAGAATTCTATAAGTTTCCAATCGCCCTGCCGAACAGCTCCGGCGGGGGTGGTACGCCAGGGGCCTGGCGTATCGCGGTAGGCTTCTAAGTAGGCTGGAAAATGCCAGAAAATGGCATTGCGTTTTAATTGCCCTGTTTGAAATAAAAGCGGAACCAGGCTTTCGCCATCTAAAGGATGATCGGGAGGTTGGGACAGTCCCAGAATTTCCAGAAAAGTTGGGAAAAAATCAATGCCAATCACCGGTGTATCGCATTTACTTCCGGCTGGGATTTTTCCAGGCCAGCGGACGACAAGCGGTTCACGTATTCCCCCTTCATACAACATACCCTTGGATCCGCGTAGTGGCGCCATGCTGGTAACCGGTCCATAACCGCCATTATCGGAGAAAAAAACGATAATGGTTTTTTCGGTAAGATTCAACTCATCTAATATTTTTAATATTTGCCCAACACTTTCGTCTACACTTTCGATCATTGCCGCATAGGTGGGATTTTTATGGCCGTTCCAGGGTGGTTTTTTCCGATATTTTTGGATTAGTTCCGGTTTGGCTTGAATCGGCGTGTGAACGGCATAATGGGAAAAATACAGGAAAAACGGTTTGTCTGAATTCTGTTTAATAAATTGAAGCGCCTCCTTAGTCAAACGATCGGTTAAATATTCACCTTCTGGCCCGTCAGACAAATTATTATTATGGTAAGGACTAAAATAACTCTTCGGATGTCCAGCCTGATTCCCCCCGATGTTGACATCAAAACCCTGAGCCTGTGGACCAGAATCGGGATCTTTTCCTAAATGCCATTTGCCCACATGGGCGGTTACATAACCTGCCGATTTCAAAACTTCCGCAATGGTAACTTTGTCTGGATCCAAAACCGTTTTATTGGGAACAGGAATGAGCTTTCGTAAATGAGCCTTACCTCGCGCCGGATTGCCAACAGTGTAAATGCCATGTCGAGGCGTATATTGACCGGTTAAAAGGCTGGCGCGTGTAGGTGCACAATTGGGAGCATTGGCATAAGCATTGGTGAATACCATACCTTCTCTGGCCAGGCGGTCAATGTTGGGCGTCTCATAATAGTGACTACCCATAAAACTCACATCCCTCCATCCCAGGTCGTCGATTAAAATAAAAACAATGTTGGGTTTTGATTGTGAAAATTTTTTGCAAAAAACTGCCAATGGAAGAAAAGACAATGCCATTCCCCCAGAAATTTTCAAAAAATCTCTTCTCTTCATGGAATTCAGCTCCTCTATTGATAAAATTAAAAAAGATAGACTGGAAAAGAAATATATAGAATGCTATTTTTTTATTTCCCTGACCAAATACCGTTTTTCCTGCCCGGACTGGAGTTTTAAAGGGATCCCTTCAATCAACTCTTTTCCCGAAAATATTCTGCGATCACCTGACAAAACATCTTCTACCATATATTTGCAATCCGGCGATATGGTAAACCATTCCGGGAATTGATTAATGCGTGGCCAATCCAGCGGCAGCCGTATATTCAGCCGATGGCGGGGTTTGTCGAAAACTACTTTTCCACGCCAATTGGCTTTTGCAAAAATATTTAGGTAAAGCTGACCATTTTCCTGCATTGCTCCATATATGAGGTCTTTCCGCCACGGATCGATTGTAACACCTTGTGTTTTCCACAAACAATACATAATGGTCGTTCTGGCAAAATTGCCATCCCCATGCCATCCTTCAATTATACCTTCCGGTTGCTGCTTATTCCACATCACCTTAATCTGGCTATCTACCCACTCAGCCACCTCGGAAAGCGGTTCGCGATTAAGTAAATTGAGAGCGCTTTCAATGGCATCGGCGTAACCGTCTGCACTACCATGTTCCCAATCAAAATTACGATAATGATCGTTGAGATGACTTAATGCCTCCAATGTAGCCTGACGGTATTTTTCTATTCCATCAATTAAATATACAGTGTAAAATCCATTGTACGTGTAACCCCAGGTATCAGCGATTCCATCATTTAAAATTTTCCCATTTACAGGATCAATCACGTTATAAAATAAACCATGTTCGTTCCGTCCCACTTGCAGAATTCGGTCCAACATTTCGTGAATGTGAGATTGGTAGACTTTCTTTTTTTCCGGTCTGGCAAAATGCAAAGTAGCATATAATTCACACAATCCTGAAACGATTTCGCAACCATGGTCTCGCAAACGCAGTTTACGGAGGTCCCGGGTCGGATGCTGCCCTCCCAGAAGGTAATAATCTCCCAGACGAATGGCCCACTCCAGATATTTCTCATCGCCTGTCATCCAGTAAACCCGTGATAGAGTTTGCAACATCTCGCCATTGACTTCCACATTCGTCGAAACCAGGTTTCCATAATTCGTTTTAATCGGCGCATATTTCCACATATCATCCAGGATTTCAATCATACGTTCACTCCATGGACTGTTCCCCAGCCACTCGGTGAGTGGCAACAGTCCGTCTTTAATATATTCAGATGCCCCAAACATGATTCGATCCAGATCAGCCTCAGAATACTGAAAATCTTGTTTAGAAAAAGAATAGGTGTCCGGCAAATGCCCGATTCGGGATGTTAATTTTCTTTCCGTTTGTAGCATTTTCAACATACGTCCTTGAAAAAGAGATTGGTCTAATATGCTGGAGGTGAGGACCATGAACGGATAATTGTCTGCTGCACAATCTTTGGCATTCCAGATATCCCGGTCCTTCTGCAAATTGCGTGGAATCAAACCAGTTTGAGGATCCGAATATTTGAGCCAACCATTAACAAAATTGAGGCATCTAATAAATCCTTCATTAGCCTGTTTACCATTTTGTAACGATTGTTGGAATAAAGCTTGAATATGGGATTTCAAATTCGTGTGGTGGTTGTTCTGTAAGATTGCCAGACAAGGTATTGAAAGAGAAATTTTCCCGGGAGTGTGAGCTGTTAATTGTAGAAAAATGAAGAAAACACTCAAGAAAGAGATAAATGATTTATTCATGACAGTCCTAATAGTTTCAGCGATTAGTTCAAAGAAAAATTAAGTTCACTTAGGAAAATATTAAAATTTATTTTGTAATAAATCAATAAAAAATAAGTTAAGATTAAAGATCTCAATATCTAAAGTGCCTGAAGATTCTTTCTT
Source organism: uncultured Calditrichaceae bacterium (assembly GCA_964387645.1). GTDB lineage: Bacteria > Calditrichota > Calditrichia > RBG-13-44-9 > RBG-13-44-9 > CAYLYM01. The sequence continues at coordinate 11,678 of CAYLYM010000102.1, forward strand.
TGGAAATTAAATAGGATTATAAAGTTTTGCTTTTTCGTTTCTATCCTGTCCTTATTTTTTAATCAACCGGATAAAGAACTCATTTATTCTGTTAAATATAATGAAAAATTAACTATTTTAACAATTTTCTAATTTTTCGCCAAATTACGATAAATTCCCATGAGACTAACCGATATTGTAAAATGTTTCTGGGAGCGACTCAACTTTTGACAATTATCCATGAAGATAGGTAACCTCTGATTGAGGACTAACATGTAAGGATTTTCTATAGTAGAGACCAGATTATCGTTCCTGAAAGAAAATTTGGCAACCAGAATATTAAATTGTATTGAAATTAGATCTAAAAGGTGACATAAAATCAAAAACGGGGTACAATACTGGTACCCCGTCTTAATATCATTCAAACAAGATAGGGAGATTTATTCGTCTTCGTTTTCTACAATTTCATAGTTGTAAGTGAGGGGGATATTTGCGGCTCGAATCATTGCAGAGACCGAACAATATTTTTCCTGCGAAAGACTGATTGCTTTCTCTATTTTATCTTTAACAGAAGTCAAATCTCTACCCCAAAATTTGTATTTCAGGTCTATTTTAGTATAAACTTTGGGATGTTCTGGGGCTCTTTCGGCATCCACATAAATTTCAAATTTATCATACTTCACGCGCATTTTTTGAAGCAGGGAAGCCACATCCGCACCAGTACATCCGGCCAGGCTGATCAGAAATAATTCCATTGGGCGGGTAGCAGCATCCGATCCGCCAAAAGTTTCCGGACCATCTATTGCAACCCAGTGCCGGCTCTTTCCATGCCCAACAAAAGTAATACCATCAACCTGTTTTACAACGATCTGACTCATATCTTCATCCTCGATTTAAGAGTTTAATAATTGTTGTATGACTTCTTCAAAATATTTTTCCGGACGATAGCCAATAATTCTCTGGACTGCCTTACCTTCTTTGTTGATAATGAAGGTAGTTGGAATGGAATTTATTCCACCATACATCATAGCCGTCTGCCGATTACCCAAAACTACCGGATAATTGATTTTGAATTTTTCCATAAAGGGTTTGACAACCTGCCAACCAGGCTGATCCAAAGAAATTCCTATGATTTCTAATCCCTTATTATGATACTTTTCTCGTAATTTCACAAATCCAGGAATTTCCATTCGGCAGGGACCACACCAGGTGGCCCAGAAATCCAGAATTACCACTTTGCCCCGATAATCGCTCAATCGAATAATATTCCCTTCATGATCTTGAAGCTGAAAATCGGGGGCCATGGGGAATTCGCGTTCTTGCTGAACAGTTTCTGCAGGCTGTTTTTCGACATTAGCACTTTGCGATTCAGATGTTTCATTAGATCTGGAACAAGAAGAAAGAATAATAGCCAAACTGAGCAAAATAATCGAAACTGAAATGATAATGATCCTCATAAAATACTCCTATCTAAAATTTAAATTATGAAATTTAATTCTCAGGGTACAGACGTTTATAAGCATCTATTACTCTTTGAACAAAATGCGGTTCTGGTAAAGCGCCCTCTATGGCATCAATTTCTCCTATCATTGTTCGTGGAACACCGCGCACATTATAACGCATCGATAAATGTGGAAATTCTGTTGCTTCAACCATATCGGCCGTAATATTTTCATTCAACATAGCCAGTTTATGTGCTGTAACTACTGCGCTCGGACAATAAGGGCAGGTCGGTGTAACAAAAACCTGCAAATGCAAAGGATGAGTGATCTGGCTAATCTGTTTTTTGGTATCTTCGCTCACGTCCGGTTCACCTTTGGCTACCATTTGAATGTCTTCCAGAAGGGAACTAAATTCATATCCTGAGGGAATTCCGTAATACCGAATCCCATAATCTTTACCCTTTTCATCCAATATGACTGTAGCAGGAATTTTATCAATCCTATATTTTTCAGCTTGAACTTTATCATTCACAAAATTGTACACCTGTAATTCAAGTTTATCCTCACTCAATTCCTCTAATTCAGTTAACAATTGTTTTGTTTCCCTGCAATATTGACACTCCAACTCCTGGGTAAAATATACAATTTTGACTTTTTTAGGCAAACTTTTTAAAACTTCCCGCACTGCTTTGGCATCTTCACCTACAATAAAGGACATAAATTTTCCTCCAGTTATTAAATTAAAATTCAATTATCTCTAATTAATTCACTTAATAGATGAACAGATGTAAAAAAAGTTACAGAATTAAACAATTTAATTTTGATAATAAGACAACGAGATTTTTTATTTCCAAATTCAATAAGATAGATTTTGTAATATTTCTTTGGGTCATGCCTTTTTTTAAAAAACAAAAGATTTATAGAATCAACTAAAAATGATTGAAAATAAATCTTTATATTTTAATCGCCCCCGGATTAAATCTGTATACTTCTGGATTGTGTTCCGCCATGCAATTATCAGTTGCTACAATTTCGCGAATATCCAGTGGATCTACAATTCTATCCGTCCATAGGTGACTGCCGCATAAAGGGGTTACATTTGTTCTAATAGCAATCTCCTTAGCCTGCAAGTTGTTTTTACAGCTCATGGTA
>CAYLYM010000103.1:0-14087 GCA_964387645.1 uncultured Calditrichaceae bacterium
AATTTTTGCTGACGATTCATATACATGCTTCATTAAAAGATTGCCAACGGTCACCGTGAACACTATTGTAAAAAAGATAATTAATATCATCCTTTTCCGTTTGAAGATTACCTGGAAGAAATAACGAAGTGGCAATCCTTTTTCAACAGAAGTTAATTGGTTCACAAAACACCCCTCTCTAATTGAATTTTAAATAAAATGACATATCCCAATTTAAATCATCTCTGAAGCCCATATAAGATCATTAAATTTTACTCATTACAAAATACATCTATTCGAATCTGTCCAATGTTGGTCAATAGGCAAATAACAATAACACATACTTAAACATGTCAAAAGTGGATCAAATAAAGCTGACACCACCCCACATCCTCTTTCTATAACAATATTAAGATCTCTTTTTTCTTTTGTCTTTTGTCTTTTCTTTTGTCCTTGAATACCACCAATAAACATATCAATTTTCTTAGTTATAAAGAGGCACAGCTCCGCTACGTTAACTACATTGTAGTCAAAGATGCCGTGTTTCAATTGTAGATTCGTACATTAATAAGAAGAATATGAAATTAAATTCTCACTCATTTCGCACTTTTAGATTCTGAAGTCTGGCCAAAACTAATTGACTCATCCGCACGATTTACTTTTTGGAAAAAAGATTATAAAGAACATTCATCATCTTGTACAGTCTTGGTTTCGGAGTATAAAAGAATCTTCCAAAATTAAGTTCTTCACCTCCAAAACGCCTTTTGAATTCCCTCACACCATAATTTTCTTCCGGCCGTCCTGCTCCACAAAAATCAAATGTTCGAAATCCCTCCGATTTGAGATATTCAATGGTTTTCCAAATTAACCAGTCATTCGGACGTAAGTGAGCATATTGGGATAATCCCCCAACATACCATTCATAACCCACCTTATTGTAGAGCAGCAAGGCGATTCCAGCGATGATTTTATTTTTATACTTAACTAGCAAATATTTCAAGAAACCTTTGCTATTCAATTCTGCAAATTGACCCGTGAATAATGAAATATCCGCCAGAGGAATTCTTTTTCTCTGATAAACCTCCTGCAGAATATGATAAAATGATTCTATTTCTGATATCTCTTGAGCTTCTTTTAAAACAAGTCCAATTTTTTCAGCTTTTTTTATATTCCTTTGTCTATTCTTGTGCATTCTCTTCCATATCTTAGTTGCAGGCAGAGTTAAATTTATCGTATAATTCAAGTAATCATAATATTGAAAACCAACCGTATTCAGGGCAGAACGAATGTCATTAACCGGATAAAAATTCCGTACTTCCATAAATAAGTAACCAGATTTCGACAACTTCTCTAAAAAATGGCGAAATAATATTTGTACTGCCATTCGCCCTTCTTCACTTTTTTCATACAACACACCTCCATAAAGAATCCACCGATTTGAGAGAAACCCAAGAAATGTTGGTAAAACTTTTACTTCTACTGGCATAATACTGGCAATAACTTTTTTATTTCTATAGGCAAATAGTGGATATGGCCGATACCCTCGAGCTGCTTTACATATTTCAAAAAAAATTGGTGATTGAAAAACATTTCCATTTAAAGTTTGACAAACTCTGTCCCACTTTTCGTTACTTTCTGAAGATTTAATAATAATATCAGTGGTCATAAATCCTCGAAAAAAAATCCTGTGTACTGAGTGCATCTATATCCCCTGTCACAGCAAAAGCACATTTAAAATTTCCTGGCCAAACATTGAATTTTAGCAAAGGTATATTCAATGACATTGTGAATTGTCTTAGCCACTGATAAGGAGAATCCATATCCGGATCTTCGTCAAAAAAGAGACAAAAATCTTCGCGGCTTCTCATTTCTTCCTCGATGACAAAACCCGCGTTTTTCAGTAATTCTCTGAATGAAGGGGTCGTTTTTTCCCCTACTCCGATCAGAGGCAGACAGGGCATTTTAATTTCAAATTCTTCTTGCAATAAGTTAGATGATCGGTTTAATACAAATTTGACATTTTTTTCACTTTCATAATTATAAAATTGATAATTCAACTCGCGTGGTCTCTTAATCTGTATACGAATTCGATTTTTTCCAGTAAAAATACAGGATACCTGGATTTCTTCCCTTCTTTTCCACCAAGAGGCAATTTCTCTTAGTGGAGTTGCCCATATTTCTTCTTTTTTCTTATAAATATATCCTAATAACTTTAATAAGGCTTTTCGAAGTAAATGGTATCTTTCCGGGTGTAACTGTAAAACAAAGATTTCACCGCGCTCTATGGTTTGATCTAAAATCGCTTTCCAGATGGTAAAAATTATATCATTGTCCAAAATACCTAATCTATCCACTAAAATATCATCATCAGGAATTGAGACAGGTATTTCAATCAATGTAGAAATTCGTTCTGGCAAAATGGGCGACATCTCTGGTTGTCGTGGCTCATACTGATATTTCATTTTCTGAATAATATCTTCAGATCCTGCGGGAATAATATCGAATATATCCCACCAATAAACAAAACTGCTATCATATTCAAATGATAATTCTGCCACATTGTATAAAGAAATCTCATCTACTCGCAGATAAGGAAACCGGAAACCTGTGACAGGAATATTTAAATTTCTGAAAACATCAAGGGCTTGCTGTAATTGCTCCTTTTTTTTAGGATTGGATATTCGCGTATAATCCTGGTGGTAATATCCGTGAACAGCAAATTCTGCTTGTTCTGGATCAAATTGCATGAAAAAATCAGAATGCCTTTTTAATACCTGTGCTGTCACCGGAAAAGTAGGGCAAATTCCGAAATTGTTACAATCAAAAATAAACTGGGTTATATTTTTCTTAAGCTGGGTACTGTTAAATCCGTATCTATTAATAATTTTAAAAAAACGTTTGATTAAATTGGACTTTGTACGAAAACTTCTTAAGAAACCTAAATATTTCATACCCTTCTATCTTCCCTGAACTATTTATTCGCCCTCTTAAGCCATTCATAAGTTTTTTTAAGACCGTTATATAACGTAGTAGTAGGTACCCAGCGAATATATTTTCGAATTTTTTCGATATTTAAGACTCTCCTACGAATATTGTCGATATCTCTTTTGTCGATATAAACAGGTTCAAGATCAGAACCAGCAATTTCAATGATCATTCTGGCCAGAGTATTCACACTCATTTCTATACCCGTACCAACATTAAAAATCTCACCTCGAGCTTTCTCATTAATGGCTGCAAGAATAGTTGCTTCAACTACATCTTCCACATAGGTAAAGTCGCGGCTCTGTTCACCATCGCCATGTATTTTAGGTGATTCCCCTTTTAGAACCGCCTCAAAAAATTTAGATACCACACCACAGTATGGATTTGATGGATTTTGCCGAATCCCATAAACATTCGAATACCTTAGAATTGTAACTGGTACATTATATGTTTCATAAAATGCCATACAATAATTCTCACCGGTCATTTTGCTTGCGGCATAAGGATTTAAAATGTTGCAACCATCATCTTCATTAATTGGTAAATAGCGTGGATTCCCATAGATGGACGCAGACGAAGCGTATATAACGCGTTGTATTCCTCTTCTTTTGGCGGCCAGTAATACGTTAAATGTACCATGAGCATTTACTTCAAAATCTAGTTGAGGATTTTTTGTAGAAACGATAATATTTCTTACTGCCAAATTAAAAACATAATCAACTTCCGCTACAAGTTCTTCAACTAAATCATAATCTGCAATAGATCCTTTAACGAAATTAATTCGGTCTAAATGTTGAATATTCGATAATTGACCTGTAAACAGATCATCAAGAACTGTGACCTCAGCCCGTAATTCTACTAAACGATCGACTAAATTAGAACCAATAAATCCAGCACCACCTGTAACCAAAACCCTTCTTCCATAAAGGAACATGGTGTACTCCCTTACATTTCTCTAAACCAAATTAAAAAGGAATGCTAATCCTCGTATTTAATTAACAATGCTTTAAAAGTGTTTAAAAGTATTTTTAAGTCTAACCATATAGACCATTCCCGAACATAGCGGATATCCAGACGCATGGACTCCTCATAATTCTCAGGAGAAAAACGCAATAAAACTTTGGATAACCCCGTTAATCCTGGTTTAACCATCAGACGCTGATAATACCACTTTTTATATTTTTCTACCTCATAAACCGGGTGGGGGCGGGGTCCAACAAAGCTCATATCATTTTTCAAGATATTTATAATTTGTGGCAGTTCATCAAGACTTGTTTTGCGTAAAAATCGGCCAATACGAGTTATGCAGGAATTAATATGATTCATATAAGCTTTTTTCATTTCATCCAAAGAAGAATTACCCGAAGTTATCAAATCGATTAGATTTTCATGCTGTTTGTCATTTTCTTTTCGGACTTTCATGGTTCGAAACTTATAGATATAGAAAGGTTTACCAAACTGTCCAAGCCGTTTCTGGCGGAAAATAATTGGTCCAGGTGAATCTATATAAATCGCAAGAGCAATGATTAAAGCCAACGGCAAATTTATTATGAGAAAGATAATTGCTAAAATCAGGTCTATTAAGCGCTTAGCCATCTTTTGATAATCAATACTATACGACGGGACAAAAAAACGCCAGTCTAATGGTAGGGCAAAAGAATGAAAACTATTTGATAGGAAGTTTTCACCTGCCTGTGAGAAGTCATTTTTATCTACCATCTGTCTTCCACTAAACTCAAATTCAATCATTTTGTCGGATAATTCGAAATATGTAAAATATTTATATTCAATTTTATAATTTTTCTTCCCTTTTTTTATCAACATTTTTCTTAATTCTAAATAGAGGCGTTGAAAACACTTCTCCACCATTTTCCTTGAACACCTTAAATAACAAATATAGAATTTTTCTTGAAAATAAGTCCACAAATCACTCCGCCGAATACAACAAAAAATCGTTTCAGCTATTTTTTCCGATATTTGGTCTATTTTACCCCTTTTGTTCTCACAATCAAGAAAATCTATTTGAACCACAGTGGAAGCCTTATCTGTGCGTAAGTCACGATAAAATTCCTGTCTGAGAAACCGCATAAAATATTGGGGTTCCAGATAATTAGTAAATTTACTGAAATTTATTGGATGTGTATGGCGTTGAAGCATTTTGGCCTGATTTTCCCCCTATCAAATTTTAAAGTTTTTTATAAATATTTTCCGGTACATAAAAGCGTCTTTTATTTAATACTACTCCCAGAGTTGTGGCATTATAAAATTTTAAAAGTTCCATAGCTCTTTTCACAACAGATACATGGGTATTTTGTGCATCAATAACAATAATATAGTTCTTCAATATTTTGGCTATCTGAATTGTAATAGGCGAGTTAAGAATAGGCGGAGTATCAATTAATATAACATCAAAAAAATCCTCTAATTTTTTAATTAAATTAGAGAACTTGCTTGTGGAAAAAACTAGTTGAATTTTATTATTTAATTCTCCAGCAGGCATCAAGAAAAAATTATTACCAGAAATTTTCCTCACTGCAAGATTAAGATTAACCCGACCAGACAAAAAATCGCTCAAACCTAACCCATCATCTATCTGAAAATAAGTGTGGAGACCGGGCTTTTCTAAATTAGCATCAATCACCAGAATCCGTCTTCCTTTAACAATTTTCAAATCTCCAGAAACTACCGAAAGCGATTTAGCCCAAAAAAATGCTATATTTGCGACAACACTCGTTACACCTTCACCTTGACGTGCACTTGAAAATGCAAATATTTTTTTACCTTGTTTAATACGGATTGCATCCAGGTTTTCTTTTAATATCAGAATATCTCTAATCATCCATTGATCAGAAAAAAACTCTTGCTTTACAGGATATTTCAATAATGGTGCCATTCTACCAGAGAAATTTTTCTCCGGCTTCTGAACAATTTGAATTTCTTTTTGCTGTTTTTTTAAAATATCATAAATATATCCCATAGGTACTCATCTTTAAAATAGATTGAATTTTTTAATTACATATTGTGAAAGAATATTTATAACAAACTCTAATATTATGAACATTGATAGAAACAACAAAATCATCCAAACTCGAGGTAGTTTTTTTTCTGGTAATAAACGCTTTTCTTCTCGTATTTCTTGACGATCTGATTTTCCCTGGAACATCTTCTTTTCTTGGGGCAAGGTTTTGGGCAAAAACTCTTTTGTTACTTCTTTAATAATTATATGGTCGATTTTTTTAATTCCTTTACCATACCCTAAAGCTAAAGCATTTGAACAGATCACATTTATAACGCGGGGAACACCCTTCGAAATTTTAAAAATTTCCTGGAGGGCTTCCTGCGTAAATAAAGGCTTACCCTTATAACCTGCCAAAGAAAGACGGTGATTAATATATTCTTTGGTATCGCTAAAGGTTAATGGCTCAAGGTGATATTGTAATTGAACGCGCTGTTTTAAAGCTCTTAATTCCGGGGTATTTAAAAGATCCCACAATTCCGGTTGACCAACTAACACCACTTGCAAAAGTTTATTCGTGTTAGTTTCAAGGTTGGTTAACAAACGAACTTCCTCTAAATGTGTTACACCCAAATCATGTGCCTCATCGATGATTACTACAAGGTTTTCACCAAAGAAAGAACTTTGTAGAATATACTCATAAAGTAAATTAAGTATACTGTCTTTCGATAATTTGGGATAATCCGCCTTAATGCTGAAGTCTTTACAAATGTTCTGGAGCAGATTCTTTGCCGTAACTCTAGTATTTACAATGAGTGATATTTTTTGATTAGGCGGTTGATTTTTAATATATGTGCGGATCAGAGTTGTTTTACCAGAACCTACATCACCAGTAAGAACAACAAATCCTTTGCGCATTTCTATGCCAAACTGAATCCGAGCAAGGGCTTCTTTATGTCCCTCACTTAAAAAAAGGTAATCAGGATTTGGAGTTAAACTAAATGGATCCTCTTTCAGCCTGTAATATCCTAAATACATTTACTTTTCCATTTATCATGTTATTAATCAAGTCTTTTGTAAAAATAAACAGTTCGTAAATATAAATCTAATGGAGGTAGATAACCCTCGAAAAGGTTACGCAAAAAGTCGGTAGTTTTCCCGTAAAATGTTTTGGGAACATAGATAATATCGAAAGGCTCAACAAAAACATTCTGGCTAACAGTCTTTAACGGATTATCCATATCCAGGTTAAAGCGGCTTACATAAAAGTACCCATCTTTTTGCTTGCGAATGAGAAACACTGAACTTTGCTTAGCACCAGGGGCATAACCACCGGCTGTCGCGATTGCTTGAAGTAAAGTCATATTTTTAGCATACGGATAATTTCCAGGATTTTTAACAACACCCAAAACATAAAAATTCATTCCACCAAATTCTCTGACAAATACTGTAATTTCCGGTTTTTTTAAAATCTTACGGTAAGTTTTTTCGATAATCTTTTTTACTTCTGTCGGGGTTTTACCGATTACAAAAAGCTCACCCACTTTTTGTAATGTTATCCTTCCATCAGGCCTTACTCGAACGGTTTCATTAAATTGTGGATTATTAAAAAACTTTACTTCGAGTAGGTCGTTGTAACCAATTTCATATTCAGGAACGACTTCGGGATCAGAAGAAAAATTTGCTTGATAAGCAAAACGTAAGCTCTGAACCATATTTCCTTCTTTTGCAGTAAACTGTGCATGGGAACACCCGGAAAAAAGGAGAAAAAATAGTAAAAATACAATAATACAATAATTTTTTATTCTTGTAAAAACTGGGTGGAGAGGTGGAACCTTGAAAGGGAAATTTACCTGTATAACAACTGTCAGAATGGCTCGAAAGCGGAAAGTAAAATATGAATTTTTACAAAAATTCAAATTATTAGAAAACATAATTCTATCTTCCCTGATAAAACTTGAATCCCTTTAAACAAAAAGACAAGTTAAAATTAGTAGTAATTTTAAATTTATATATGATACTAATCACAAGAATTAAAAATCAATTTATCCATCAAGAAAGATTAAAAGATGAATTCTTTTCTTGAGAATTGATAAAATGTTCTCAAAAAGATTTACTTTTTCAGCAAATTAAAAATGTCGCTGAATATTTGAAAGAATTAAAGCTTTATAACAAATCCACAATTGAACCAAAATCGGGATCGAAAAGCCTGCGTAGGTTCGGATGGCAAAACCATCTGTCATTCCAGCGATCTGGTCACAGATCAATCTTACTTTCCACGAAGGATTATCTTCATGCCGAATAATTTTATCAACATCAATGGATAAGATCCGGAAAGATTTATCGTTATTGTGGATGTAAATGATTTTTAAAGCATTGAAGAGTCTTTCAATAAGAAAATCCCATTTAAAATCGAGCTGATGGAGCTGCGGTGTACGAAAAATGAGTTCCAATGCTATTTTTTTATAAAATATTTATTCCTTTTTAATATCAATATATATTTTAAAAGAAAATCGATAGCGATTGGTTAATCCGCTTATAAAATTATCAACTTAAACTAATTCTGTTGCGTGAATAAAATTACCAATCTTTCTTGCAAAAGTTCTTTCAACTCGATTTTCTCATATTGTCCGATTTAGCTCGAGCAATAAATTTTCTTCTTGTTTATTCAAGTCCTGTTTACTAGCCAATTTTTCTAATTTCCCCTGAGTAATAAATCCGGCATGGATACCATCTACAATATCATTTAATAAGTAGGCAATGTCGTCCGCCCAATCAATTATCTAACATTCAATGCTTCTAAATTGATTACGTTGTTCTGCATCTGGTAACTTTTCTTTAAAATTCTGATGTGAAAAAATAAAAAATAAATATTTTTCCTGATGATCATAAATGAAGTGATTTTGTGGATTTTTTAACTCGGAAAAGACAACTTTGTATTTCAATATACCATCCATTAAAGCCCGTGAAGGATCCATCCCCCTATGTTTTCCTCCTTCTGAATATATAATCTCTGTTAACATTCTCAAAGTTTGAGCATTTCCTTCAAAACCACCATATTCTTGCATCAAACGGTTTAATGTGCGCTCACCTGAATGGCCGAAAGGCGGATGACCGATATCATGTGCCAGACATATCACTTCAACAAGGTCCGGATCAATATAAAAATTATTCGGAAGAGGTTCTTTTTGTCATAAATAGTTACAAATTGACCTGCCAATTTGGGCCGCTTCGATCGAATGGGTTAAACGGGTGCGGTAAAAGTCATATTGCCCGGATAGAAAAACCTGCGTCTTCGACTACAAACGACACAAAGCCGAGATGTGAATGATACAGTCGCGCTCTCTCTGGAAAACAGTTCGGTAATCCTGGAGAATTTTTCCCTCTAACAGTTCAAGATCGAAATCATTATAAAACTGATTATTCATTTCCCAACCTATGAACTCTTCCTGATTTTTTAAACGATTATGATAATCTTATGTCATTGATTAGCATCGGAATCGATTTGTCTTTAATTCATTTTTACAGATTCTTTCTGCAACCGAACTGGTAACTTGATTGAACTCATCAATCTGCCCACAGGATAGACATTTCTCTTCTTATCACGATAAGGTGAGTGCTGGTAAAAGTAGTCTAATCGCATTCGTGGCGATGCAGTAAAGACAGAATCAGAAGAGAGTTTTTGTTCAAAGTCCTTTCGTAAATCAGGATATTTCTTTAACATTTTTTCGGCCAATGCTTCCAAAACATATTTCTCAGCATATTCTTTTCTCTCAAAAATTGCGTCCCAGAATCCCCAGGAAATAAACGAATCGGGCGCTTTTGGTTCAAGTAAATGCACAATCACGCGGTTAGTCCTTTGATTCAGGAAAATAACTGCATCACCTTCTCGATAATTACGATATTCCTCAATCTGTTCCAGATCGAATTGAACTCTATGGCGTCCCTCATAGGGCTGCGGCGCCCACCGAACATTTTTGAACCGATAAGAATTAACCTGAAGAGTAGTATCCTTGGTCAATCTATGAATCTTTACACCATGCAGACGCAAACGATCAATTTGTATTTGCCATTCTTGTGGAACAAGATAAGCAAAAGGAACTAGAACAGAATCTGTAACAACAACTTTATTAAAATAAGGCAGCCGATAGGTTCTGGGTCTATCAGAATGGTAAATAATCCGTTCGGAACCAGAAATTTTACTGGACACTTTTTCGAATTCTACACCTAAGAAATCCACCAAGACACTATCTTCAAAAGAAGTACGCAAGCGTATCGGGAGATATTCACCGATCAAATTATCGGCAGTTAGCCGATCAGATTCAAAATTTACATTTCTGATTTCGTCTTTATACTGATTAGCTAATTTCAAAATGTTTTTAAGTAAATGATAAGTAGCCGTCACACGCGTTTTATAATTTTTCAACATATGCGTTTCGATGAGATAAAAAAGCCGATTTTGAACTACACCATAACCAGTAGAATAACGTGGGCTATAAGTGCTCGCCATTAAACCACTCTCGGGATTACTCCATTCCCGGAATTGAACGTAAAAATTCATGAGTATACCATCTTGATTCATTGCCCGGTTAAGAAAAGGTTCGACCAACCGTGAACTGAAGCACCGCAACGGCTTAGCTACGTTGGCCTGAGTTTCAATTCCGTAGGTAATAACATATTGGTAATCGGCACCGTCAGTTACATGGCAATCCACTAACAAATCGGGTATCCATTGATTAAAGAGGCGTAGCCAGGCCTGCATCTCGGGTGTATCGGCTTTTAAAAAATCCCTGTTCAAATTTAGATTTTGGGCAGTTACCCGCCAACCCATCTCTTCCGGGCCATTTTGGTTGACCCGATTGTAGGGTCCAAATCGCTCATGCCCATCCACATTGAATATAGGAATAAAAAGTAAAGTGACATTATCCAGTAAATGAGTGGCTTTTTTATGTATGACGATGTCGCGAATTAACATTAGCCCCGCATCTTTACCATCGATTTCACCAGCATGGATCCCAGCCTGGATTAGAAGGACAATTTTTCCTGATGCTCGTGTAGACTCTGGGGAAAAACAACCGTCTTTGTCTACAATCAACAATGGTAAGTTTCTGTTTTGAGCCGATTTGCCAAAATATGTCAATTGCACCCAGGAAGAACTTTCTGCTAATCTCTGGCAAAAATTTATTGTTTCTCTATAGCGTGGAGTTCTTTTATAGCCAGACTTTTCATAATAAGTTTGCCATTGATCAGAGCCTGCTCCCCAAAAATACTGAAAACCTAAAATTATAAAAACAAAAGATTTCATTAAAAATTTTATTTTCATCTTTTCTTTCTCCGTAGTCTCTTTGTAATCACGGTACCCCCTTTAAAACAAACTCTATTTCTTAATAATATACAGTTTAAGATTAAAATTATAAAATTTTCAGATTCAGAAATCAATTTGAAAAGATGAGAATAAGGCAAAAATTATTTAATTTTTACAATACAAATTCTATTTGTTTTAAAAAATTTTGTTTTATAAATTCGCATGCATTTTAAATGCCCCCGTAGCTCAGTGGATAGAGCAGTGGCCTCCGGAGCCATGTGCGCAGGTTCGATTCCTGCCGGGGGTACGACCTTGAAGAAATTTATTAGAATGAAATTAACACAAAAAAGTGATAAGGATACAAGATTTTCATTTGACTTAAAAAAAAGAATTTACTAAATTTTTTTGAAATAAAACTAAACTGAGGAAGGAAGAGAAAATATATGGCGCATCATAAGTCAGCAATTAAAAGAATTAAGATCGCTCAGCGGAACCGTATGCGGAATCGATATTACAAATCTACAATGAAAACATTTATTAAAGCTGTTTTATCTGCTTCGGATAAAGAAGAAGCATTGGGAAAATATAATAAAGCCGCTTCATTATTAGACAAAATGGTTAATAAAGGAATTATTCACAGAAACACTGCGGCTAATAAAAAATCGCGGTTAATGAAATATATTAATTCCTTGAATTAGGCTTAATTTTCCCTCCTCAACCCGAAAGAAGCCGCACGAAATGACTCCTCCCCGGCGTGCGGCTTCTTTTTTTTATAAAAAATAAAACCTCAACTCCCGGATAATATTCCAAAAACGATTTTTGCAAATCTGTTGATTCTATTTAAAAATGGAATCAATTTATGATTGTATATCTAACGTACCGCTATCTATTAAAATAGAGGCAATATTCAGAAACGCTTTTGCAGAAAAACTTTCCGAATTCTTAGCCACTATTGGTAAGCCTTCATCTCCGGCCTGAGTAACTTCAGGCTCTATGGGTATTTGCCCCAGTAAAGGTACACCCAATTCTTTTGCCGTTTTGACACCACCATTACCGCCAAAAATATATTCTTTATGCCCACACTTTGGACAAATGTAGTAACTCATATTTTCTACAATCCCTAAAACCTTGGTATTTACCTTTTGAAACATTTTAAGTCCACGTCGTGCATCAATCAAAGAAACTTCCTGAGGAGTAGTAACAATGATCGCCCCATTTATAGGGGTTTTCTGGACAAGGGTTAATTGAGCATCACCAGTTCCTGGCGGCAGATCAATTACCAAAATATCCAGATCCCCCCAAACCACGTCCCGGAGAAACTGCTCGACAGCTTTCATCACCAGTGGACCCCTCCAGATTAACGGCGCATCGCTATCCACCAGAAAACCCATGGACATCATTTTAATCCCAAATTTTTCCAGTGGAATAATTTTTTGTTCAGAGGTCACCATGGGTCGCTCATCAATCCCCATCATTATATGTATGCTGGGACCGTAAATATCACTGTCCATCAATCCAATTTTTAGTCCCTTTTGGGCTAAGGCAATGGCAAGATTCGTACTCACAGTAGATTTACCAACACCACCTTTGCCGGAAGCTACAGCAACAATGCTTCTTACACCAGAAACCGGTTCTCGTCCTGCCCATGGATCGCTTGCCTGACCGGGGCGTTCGGCTTGGATTTTAAGCGTTTCTTCATTGATCCTTATATGATAATTTGAGAACCTCTTACTTAACAGCTCCTCGGTCGCCAATCGGATTGCCTGCTTTGTTTGCTCATTACTGGTGGTAAATTTCAACTTTACAGTAATTTCCGATCCTTCAATTTCAATATCTTTAACCACACCAAATGATACAATATCTCTGGTAAAACCGGGATAGTTTATTTTTGATAATACTTCTTTTATTTGATCTACAGTTATCTTTTCCATGAATTTTTCCTTTCTATAGCAAATTAAATCTCATTTTAAATAGAATCAAAATTATGGATTTTCACCTTCAATATCATTAATAAAATATTTTTGCAAAATCTGAGTTAATTAATCTGATGTCGAATTCACATTAAACATGAATTCATTTGAGAAGTATGTGCTTCTTATTTAGAATAAAATTTAGTTCCACATTTCTATGATAGACTTAAATTAAAATAGGTATTTAATAATCGACACAAATTGCTTTCAAGCGACTCAAAATCATAGCTAAATTTTTATTAATTGGAAGATTTATTCCTTTTAAAATAATTTATAAGAAATTTAAAGAATATGGCACCAGCTAAAACACCCAAAACATCAGCAACAAAATCCAAGAAATCCATTTCCCTACCAGGAACAAAACCTTGATGTATTTCATCTGTCAATCCGTAGAGAGATCCAAAGAAGACAGTAAATAGTAAATAATTCAACTTAATTCTGGGAAATTTATCCTGTTTAAAAAGTGCAAGCGCTAATAACAAACCATATAAAGCATAATAAAAAAAATGATACAGTTTGTCTTCAAATTGTATTCCAAGATCAGGGGTAGGAATGTCCGGGATTGAAGAAAGAACGAAAGTTAAAATCATCCAAACCAATGCCGGAAGTTGATAGAGAAATCTCAGTTTCATAATCATCCTTTTCATTTAATAGAAACTCCTGAAATCAATTCTTAATACCCAACGGAATTTTAGTTGGTCCTGATCCACTTGCTTATTCACCCAAAAAGGAACATCTATATGGATTTGTTCAATATCAAAATAATTAAATAAAAATGGCAATCGAGTGACTGAAACAGTAAAACCAGCTTCAGATAAAAAATCTTCTAAATCTTCTAATTTCCTTCCGTTTATAGCACAATTATAAAATCCGGAAAAGGTAAGATCAGATA
>CAYLYM010000104.1:0-4104 GCA_964387645.1 uncultured Calditrichaceae bacterium
TTATCTTATAAGATTTTCTTCCGGTCAAGTTCACTCAAACATGTAAAATTATCTCAATAAATATCAATAATTTAATGCACAATATTTCTATTGCTACGCATTATAATCGTTCTCTAATGTGTAATCTGGGATTATTTAAATTTTGGTCATTGTTTAATTTTATAATTAAAATTATATTACTTTCTGGCTAATAAATTTTTTAAGATCTTTTTGATTTTGTAAACTATAAGTGCGTGAAATAATTAAAAATTTTTGAAAGGAAATATCATAGTAGTTATACTCAAAAAGGAGGTTATTACCATGTCAACACCCTTTACTGAACTTGTCATTAGTGCACCTTTTTTATTTGTAAAAGGTTTTCTAATGGGATTCATGCACGGTCGCAATGAAAACTTTGATTATTTTTTCCACCGTAAAGCAGGAATTCTCAGAGAAACATTAAGTGAAGTTGTTAAAGAATTTTTTGCTATAGATAACCACACTGATCTTTGTATTCCAAACTATGTAGTGGGGGAATTTGAGAAAGCTATTCAAAGATTGAATCCGGATATGGGAGTTACCATTGTAGAAAAGAAAGAGATAAAAGACGCGGAGTTTAATTTTAGTTTTAAAATATTCAATCCAGAACAAGCGGAAATTTGCAAGAAATTATTCACCTCTTTACCTTCAGGCGTTGAATTGCTTAATTTTGCTCCCAAAGAGTTAATTGAGAAAGAAAAAATCAGTGTGCAAGAATATGCCCCCATTCATCCTTATGTTTATCAGGGAGAAGGCATTGCCAAAGGAGATTTTGGTGGGGTTATGCATCTCTTCCTGGCGATTAAGAGGAGCGAAATCTCCGATTCCATTCTTTGCAGTGAGATACGTTTAAATTTTAAGTCGGAAAAATAGAGAATTTTATTCACCCTGCGTATTTGAAAATAAGTTTGATTCGACACAAAATAATATCACCGGCTTTAAATATCGAAGCCGGTGATTTTTAAGATACTGAATTAATGGAGGTAGTATGAGGTCACTTTCTGATTTTATTACGAATGGTAACACGAATAGGTTGTAATTGAATGCGATAGAATTGTAATGATCTCCGCAACAGATCATTGAGAACATCGAAAACCATGTAGATAAAAGGAATTGCTATTGAGGCAATTAGAATAAATTTCAATATATCAATAATCATTGATATCTCCTTTCACGTTTATCCATACTACGAGAAGAATATGAAAAGGGTTTCAGATTTTTGTCTAAATGAGATTTCTCCTGAATATTCCAAATGTTCTTTGTAATCTTTTCATAAAGATTTGGAAAAGACTGAACAATTGGTGTGAAATCTTTCCAAGTTTTGAATAATTTGTATAGAAGATAGGTTTAATTATTTGAAATTCATTTTTTGTTTTTAACAAGTTTTTCATTTTAATAAAAAAGTATGATCGTGTTAAAAATTGCTTGATGGATTGAAAAAAATCTGAATTTCGGGCATTAATATTTTAGGAACTTAAAAAATTTTGGATAATTTTACAGGAACAAAATAGAAATATATTTTTTATGTTAATAGATAAAATTAGAGGAGAATGTTGTGACTAAAAAGCAATTTGCTGAAGAGATACTTAAAAATCGTCATGCACAGAAGTCGATTTTACCGTCAAAGGAAAAAGTGCATCAATTTGCGGATGATTTGTTGGAATTATTATTTCCACATTTTTGTGGTGAATACGAGTATTTTGTTCCCGCAGAAATTGAAGGTAAATTGTCTTTATTAGAAAGAGATCTTAAGTTGATTCTAAGATCGCAACAGCCCGATATTCCCAAATCGGTGGATCAAGTGACGGCAATTTTTTTTGCAAAATTGCCTGAAATTTACCGGAAACTCTGGTTGGATGCTCAGGCGATACATGAGGGGGATCCAGCTTCTGAGAGTATAGATGAAGTAATCTCGGCCTATCCTGGATTTTTTGCCATTTACAATTACCGTATCGCCCATGAATTTTATGTTGAAGGGGTTCCTATTTTCCCACGGATATTAACAGAATATGCACATCATAGGACAGGCATTGACATACATCCAGGAGCCATAATTGGCAAATCTTTCTTTATCGATCATGGTACTGGTATTGTAGTAGGAGAAACGGCCGAAATTGGTGATCATGTTAAACTTTATCAGGGAGTTACACTGGGGGCCTTAAGTGTATCCAAAAAACACCAGAAAAAGAAACGGCATCCAACCATCGAAGATCATGTGGTTATTTATTCCAATGCTACCATTCTGGGAGGGCAAACTGTTATTGGACATCATAGTATTATTGGAGGAAATGTCTGGTTGACGGAAAGTGTTCCTCCTTATTCTATTGTCTATCATAAAAGCGAAATAAAAGTCCGTTCTCAGAAAAAAGATGAGTCAGTAATAAATTTTTCTATCTAAGAAAGTAGATACAATTTGACTCAAATTTAAAGTCCGATAGACTACATAGGTTGGCGCAAATCGAATCCACAGGGTAATATGAACATAAGAGAATTAAAAATATATTTAAATTTTTTATGTGAAGAATAGTGAGAGTTTACTAAATAAAAGGACTAAAATTGTATGATGAGTAGACCTGTATTCAACAGATTTCATAGAAATAGTTATGAAAAACAAATGAACGACTTTTAAACAATTTTGGGACGGAATGCTGATTTTATTTACGAAATATGGTTACGTGATAAACTATAGATATTGGATTGAAAAATTGTTTTTTACTTTTAATAAGGTTAAAAGAGTATTATAATTTATAATAATTTTAATAGAATTTTGAAATAAAGATTAAAAGTTATTTCATGAATTTTAGTACCCGTCATTTTAGCCAGCTTTACTTTTCTTGCTATAATCTTTCCTGCTGTTGTTTTTATCTTGCATGATGTTAAAACAGCAAAAACATCCTTTTTTATTTATTTCTGATAATTATTGAAATTAATTTATTTAATTGGTGTTTAAAAACTCATAAAGTAAACAGGAGGAGTTATGAGGCTTAAAAATATTTTGGAGGATATAGGACACACCGATCACGTACGGATTAATCGTCTTTTTGGTGGCCGGGTGGAAGTGTGGATGAAGCTGGAGCGGAATAATCCCGGGGGGAGTATTAAGGATCGTATCGCTCTGTCGATGATTGAAGATGCCGAACGTAAGGGTGTACTGAAACCGGGGAGTACTATCATTGAACCTACATCTGGTAACACAGGTGTTGGATTGGCAATGGTCGGGGCTGTAAAAGGTTACCGTGTTATACTGGTTATGCCGGAATCCATGTCGATAGAGCGGCGAAAATTGATGGCGGCTTATGGAGCGGAATTTGAGCTAACTCCCAGAGAAGGCGGAATGAAAGGCGCCATAGAAAGAGCCTACGAGATGGTGAGAGAAATTCCTGATTCCTGGATGCCAATGCAATTTGAAAATGAGGCCAATCTTGAGGCGCATCGAAAATTTACAGCACAGGAAATTTTGAAAGATTTTCCTGATGGGATTGATTATTTAATTGCAGGGGTAGGAACTGGTGGACATATCACCGGTTGCGCTGAAGTATTAAAAGAACGATTTCCGAATTTGAAGGTTTTTGCAGTGGAGCCGGCGCTCTCACCGGTCATCAGTGGGGGAAAGCCAGGTTCACACCCCATTCAAGGGATCGGCGCGGGATTTATTCCCAAAATATTGAATACTGAAATTCTTGATGGCATTATTACCATTGAAAAGGATGAGGCTTTTGAATATACCTTACGTTGTGCCAGGGAAGAAGGCATTCTGGTGGGTATTTCTACCGGGGCAGCCTTGGCAGCAGTTTCTAAAAAAATTGACGAGGTTCCTGATGGTGCCCGAATCTTAACTTTCTGCTATGATACCGGAGAAAGGTATCTTTCAGTTGAGGGCTTATTTAATTAATTTTACTTAAGTCCATCTGAATTGTAATTTTTATCTAGCTAATTGTGTAATAATCATTTTTTAATATTAATAAAATAAACTGACATAGAAAGAAGGCAGTCATTCCCTAATTCCAGCCGGTCCAGGTTTCGATTTTCTTTTTCGGACCGGCTTTTTTAATGGTTGAGCTATTTCTTTTCTGAACTGCATCGAAA
>CAYLYM010000104.1:4114-10003 GCA_964387645.1 uncultured Calditrichaceae bacterium
TAGGTTTGGTGTCATAGCAATGTTTTCAAAAATCAGGTGTCATACTTATCCCAATTTTTTCATTAGAAAAGAGAGAATTTTTAGATACTGTACAACAATAAAGTTTTTTGATTCTTTGTTTAATAGTACCAACACCTTGAATGTTTGCATCAACCAACAATCCGAATTTATAAAATATGTAACTCTATCTATTGATTGAATTTTTAATAGTAAATTTTCATCTGTTGAGAATTTCAAAATAATTGGTTATGATCGAGATTTTCTACCCCGCTATTTTATTCACAAATTTTTATGTTTTTTAGGTTTGTATTTTGGATTTTTTCAAATATATTCATTAAATTCTAATAGTATTATATATCAAAAGTAAAATTTTTTGAATTCTATCTGGAAATGCCAGGGAAAAGTTGGGCATTAAAAAATAAGGAGGCCCCAAAAAGAAATCATTGATTTCATTGTTAAAGTGACATCTCAATACATAAAAAATTAACAGAGATTGACAGGTTATTTGCTCTTTTGCGAGTTCTGGTGATCGGGGGCGACCTGTGGATGGTGCTCTCACCTCTAACCAGGGATCAACAACAGGCGCTGCTTTATAATTTTGTCTTTTTTTGTTTTTATAGTCTGTTACTTTATTTTTTCATATTTCGTTTTCCAGAGAGAATTTAACAGATTTATCTCGTAGCGTTATTTCTGGATCTCTTATTTTTTTCTGGTTAGTTCGTCTCACCGGGGGATTTCAAAGCGATTTCTTCCTAGCTTTCATTCTCCTCGTTGCGCTTCATTCATTTTATTTTGGTTTATTATTCGGCGTATTTGTCATTTTACTTTCACTTTTTGCTTATTTCTCAGCCAGCGAGTTTGCCATCACTTCTGACAATTATGTCTCCATTGGATTGCGTGTGGCTTTTTTCTTTCTGGTGGGAATTTCAATGGGGCTTCTTTCGCGCAAGGAGTCTAAAGATAAAACTCAGATTCAAATGTTGAATGAAAAATTAGAGGCAGAACGGCGAAAACTAACTCAAATTTTAACCGGCATTGACGCGGGATTGGTCTTGTTAAATACCAGCAAAAAAGTTTTGTGGTTGAATAAAGTCAGTGAACGCTGTTTTGGTGATCTAGATCAGTTACAGAATAGAAAATGCCATTCAGGCTTATGGAACGACCAGGAAGTTTGTAAAGATTGCTCTGCAGAGCGGTGTTTAAAAAGCGGCCAGATTGAAACAACTGAAGTAGAAAATTTGACAAGGTAACAACGTCTACGTTATTATCGAATTACCTCTGCCCCTTTATTTGATGAGAATGGCCATATTGAAAGTATCCTGGAACTGATACAGGACATCACCGAAGAACGTAAATTGCAACTTCAGTTCATCCATACCAGCAAAATGATAGCTATGGGAGAATTAGCCAGTGGTGTAGCTCATGAAATCAATAATCCATTGGGAGTGATCTCTATTTGTGTAAAAGAGATTTCGGATCATCTAAAAAATTATACTCCGATGAATATTGATTTAAAAGAGATTAGAGAAAATATTGAAGCCATTAAGGATGAAATACAGAGATGTAAAAGGATAACGATGGGGTTGCTGGATCTTGCCCGCCGAACGGAACACCGTCGCGTTCCTTTAGATATTAATAAGATTATTCGCAATGTGTGCCTATTGGTGCGCTACAAGGCAGAAAGAGAACATAAAGAAATTAAAATGAATCTTGATGAGGGTTTGCCCTTGATTATGGGAGAAGTGGATACCCTGTTCCAGGTTTTTCTGAATATCATTTTAAATGCCATCGAATTTACAGCGGCTGGAAAATCGATATTTATTTCTACGGGAAAAGAGAGTAATCGGTACATATCTGTTAAAATCCGTGATGAAGGTTGCGGAATTCCTGCTTCACACATCAATAAAATTTTTAAGCCATTTTTCACGACCAAACCTTCCGGATCGGGGACTGGCCTCGGTTTGCCTATTTGTTTAAGGATTGTTAAGAGTCACAATGGAGAAATCAGCGTCGAAAGTGAAATGAACAAAGGCAGTACATTTGTCGTATTTCTGCCAGTTTTCTCCGAACCCTCGCTGGCTTGATATGGATTTATTCATAAAAGTGTAAGCAGAGCCTTTATAGAGCTACCGGATAGATATTCATCTGGTGGCGATGATATTTTTTATAAATTTGATCGATCAATTGGATTTCTTGCTCAGTTTTTATACCGGTTTTAATTCAATGTTGAATTGAATTTATACCTGGTAAAATGGAGCTTTTTGGTTTTCCTGATTGGAATTGTAATCTGACATGAAATTGTTATGAATATATGTTAAATAGAAAAATTTTAATTTTAACAAAAAATTTGAAGAATTATGAAAATCCTTATAGTTGATAATGAGGAATCTTTTCGAAGCCATTTGATTCACTTATTTGAGAGAAAAGGGTATGAAGTTGTTGGCGCTAAAGATGCCTCAGAAACTTTATGGTTAGCCGAGCAACACCCATTTGATGTAATTTTTTTAGATATTATCCTGCCTGATATGGACGGTATTGAAGTTTTACAGAATTTGAAAGAGATCCACCCTGATGTACAGGTGGTGATGATGACAGGAAACACCACGATTGAAAGCGCTATTACTTCTATGAAACTAGGAGCATATGATTATTTAGTGAAGCCTTTTGATTTGGAGGAACTCATTATATTAGTGAAGCATGCAGGGAAACTTACTTGTTTACGGCGAGACAGCGAGATTTTACACAGAGAACTTCATCGCCAGAGCCGCTATGATCAGATCGTTGGAAACAGTGCGGCGGTCAGGCAGATTGTCGAACTCATTGAAAAAGTCGCACCCACCGATTCCACTGTCCTGGTAACCGGAGAAACAGGTACGAGCAAAGAACTGCTAGCCAAAGCGATTCATCATACAAGTAATCGGAGAGATAAACCTTTTATGGTGATCAATTGTAGTGCTATCCAGGATACCCTTTTGGAGAGTGAAATGTTTGGCCATGAGAAAGGCGCATTTACAGGTGCTTTTAAATTCAAACGCGGTTTGATTAATGTCGCCGATTCTGGTACTTTATTTCTGGATGAGATAGGAGATGTGAGCTTTGGTTTTCTTACTAAACTATTGCGTTTCCTGGAAAGTGGAGAATATCGACCGGTTGATAGTACCCGAACATTTCGGAGTCGTGTCCGAATTATTGCGGCGACTAATCGAGATTTGAAGAAGTTAATGCGAGAAGGCCAGTTTCGGGAAGATCTTTATTATCGCTTGAATGTCTTTAACATTCATATTCCCCCTTTGTGAGAACGTAAAGAAGACATTCCGGATCTGGTTCAATTTTGTTTGAAAAAAATTTGTTTTCGACTGGGCAAATGTCTTGAGGGAATCACTGATGAAGCTTTGAAATTGTTGCTCAATTATTCCTGGCCAGGGAATGTCCGAGAATTAGAAAATGTGATTGAAAGAGCAACGATTCTGTGTACTGGGGATTTGATTACACCACGAGAGTTACCCATCGATATCGTTTCACAATCTGAAGAAACAGCAAATTCAACAAGTGAGAAATCGTTGGCAGCGATGGAAAAAGATTATATCTTAAAAGTCTTACAGGAAACTCGTTGGAATAAAACTCAATCTGCCCGAATTTTAGGAATTACCAAAAAGACTCTGTACAACAAATTACGACAATATCATTTGTTCGGTTGAATATCTGAATCACAGTCAATTTATTTAAGATGTTCTTATCCAAAATTTTTCACTGTCGCACAGACGCCAAAACACAAATATTTGTTATTTAAATATTTAATCAACATATATTATCCCGATTTGTTTATTACAAAGTGATCTCTTATCGAGATAAACCGCAGAGGCGCAGAGGGCGCAGAGTTGTTTTTATTTTGATTAAAAAAATATAATGGTACAATATAATTGAAAATGATCCAGACCTGATTATCATCAAGTATCGTCTTAATGAATTGATATTATTTTTTCTCTATGTTCTCGGCGAATTCTGAGATGAATAATTCAGGTATTAGAAATAATTCGCATATTTTGCGATCAACTGCAAAATCCGGACTTATTATGAAATATGATTAAATGACCCGGAAAAGAGGGAGTTGAAGTATTAGCCTGACAAAACATATTGATATGGTTAACTTTATTCTTTTAGTTTTTTAATAGAAAGTAAAACAGATTGAAAAATTGCTGATGAACTTTCTTTGAATTTGAAAACAGTTTCTTTTTTACCCTATAATGGGGTAATATGGAAACTCTACATCGTTTTAGCTATCTTAAAAATTATTCTTTCCATTTTCCTTATTTCTTAAATATTAATGATTTATACTCACTTTTATTGGTAGCTTTCACAACCTTTTAGCGGGCATTCATTTTGCACTCTACTTCATGAAAAATTTTTTACATGATTTTGGAGGTTAATGGATGGGAATCAAACGCAAAGTAAAGTATCAAAGTGATGTAGATACAGGATTTTCCCAATGGATTTCCCGGCATCCGGGATGAGAAAATATATGGGAATGCATTCAGTGTGGTACTTGTAGCGGTATTTGTCCGATGAGCGTTTATATGGATATTACTCCCCGCCGATTGATTGCTATGGCGAATGCTGGTTTCAAATACGAAGTTTTAAGTAGTTTCGCAGTATGGTTGTATTCTTCTTGTTATTCCTGCGTGGTCAGTTGTCCAAAAGAAGTTAAGATCACTGATATAATGTATGCTTTTAAACGACGAGCCATTGAGGAAAAAGTTGTGCCTCATCCGAAATTTGCCATTCCAATTTTAGCCCGGGCCTTCTCGAATATGGTGAAACGATATGGTCGAATTACAGAGAGTTGGTTGGTCATTAAACTGTCATTTCGGATCGGTTTAGTTAGTTTGCTGGGCATGGCATCTTTAGGTATGAATCTGCTCCGCACCGGGCGAATGCGTTTGGGGAAAGAAAAAGTTAAGAATCGCGATCAGATTAAGAAAATCTTTAATGCCCTGGAGGCTAAAGCATGAAAAATTATGCTTATTATCCAGGCTACTCCATCAAGGGAACGGCGAAACAATATGAGGAGTCGCTTCTGGCGGTTTTCGAAGCGCTGAATATTCATTTGGAAGAATTACCAGATTGGAACTGTTGCGGCGCCACCATGTACATGTCGGTGGATGAAAAAATATCTTTTGCCCTGTCGGCCTGCAATCTGGCTCTGGCTGAACAAATGGGCCAGGATCTTATTACACCTTGTAGCGCCTGCTATCTCGTGCTGCTTAAGACGCAAGATTACATCAAAAAATATCCGAAAATTCGTGAAACTGTTAATAAAGCACTGACAGTAGCCGATTTGGTGTATCGCGGTACTGTTCGAGTTCGTCATCCTCTGGAAGTTTTAGTGAATGAAGTAGGGATGGAAAAATTCCAAAGCCTTGTTAAAAAACCGTTAAAAATATTCAAAATTGCCTCTTACTATGGTTGTCAGATTGTGCGTCCGTATCAGGAATTTGATCACATGGTTTATCCCGAGAGCATGGACCGAATTTTTCGAATCTTAGGTGCAGAAACGGTTGATTATGCATTCAAAACACGATGCTGTGGTGGCTCACTCACTGGTACCATAGAAGAAGTGGGATTACGTCTTAATTATATTTTACTGAAAGAAGCGTCAAGGAAGGGTGCCAATTGTATTGCAACTATTTGTCCCTTTTGCCAATTCAATTTGAAAGCCTATCAGAAAAAGATTCTAAAAAAATATGATGATATTGATCCAATACCGGTGTTGTATTTTACCCAGATTATCAGGCTGTCGCTGGGTATTTCGGAAGAGAAATTAGGTATTCAACGGGCTATTATATCACCTCAAGTCTTGCTCAAAAATTTTAGGCAAGCAGAAATAGTTAA
>CAYLYM010000104.1:10103-13471 GCA_964387645.1 uncultured Calditrichaceae bacterium
TAAAAATTGGTGTTTATGTTTGCCATTGTGGAACGAATATTTCTCAGTCCGTCAATATATCTGAGCTTGTGGTATTTTTCAAAGGGCTGCCCAATGTTATTATCAGCCGGGATTACAAATATATGTGCTCTGAGCCGGGACAGGAATTGATTAAAAAAGACATAAAGGAATTCGACTTAAACCGAGTGGTTGTGTCCTCCTGTTCACCTATTTTGCACGAAAATACTTTTCGGAACGTTTGTGATGAAGCAGGACTTAATCCTTTCCTTTTCCAGATGGCTAATATACCTGAACATGTATCATGAGTGACTCGTGATTCGAAGAAGGCAACAGAGAAAGCAAAAAAAATTGTTACTGCGGCTGTCTATCGGGTATTACAACACGAACCTATGGAGATTCGGAAAGTACCGATAAATCCCGATGTGTTAATTGTGGGGGGGTGGAATTGCAGGTATCGAGGCGGCATTGCGATTGGCCAATGCCGGGCGCAAAGTATATTTGCTGGAAAAAGAACCTTCAATTGGTGTGTCATTTTGGTATAACTCGATTTGATTTCTATACAGTAATGTTTGCTGCTTCCCGAATATTGGGTATGTGCGCACAAATGATTAATAATCGCGGTTTATTTGGGCCCATTTTCCGTCCAAAGAGTGTAATAATAGAATGGTTGGTATAAAAAGTTAAATAAGCACAGACACAATCCAAAGCCTGAAAATACTGATTAAATTTTTTAATTTTTATCCATTAACCCATTCTTTTCATCAAAAATAGTTTTTTTTAAACAAAATTTTTTATTAATATTTTAGATACAACTAAAAGCAAGGAAGGTGCAAAATGGAGAATGGTTCTTTGAATATTGAAGAAATCAGCCAACTTTTGTGTGAAAGTGCTTTGGACGAAGTAACAGAAAAATTCTCACAAATCGCTCAAACTTACCCCAACATCTATCTTTTTAAAAAGTTGCTTGGAGATATGTACTATTTAGGAGGTAACATTCAAGATGCTATTTCTACATATGAATCAATACTAAAGGAAAAACCTAATATTACCACTGTTCTTTATGCCCTGGGTATTGCTTACTATCGAGCCGGAAGATTACGGAAAGCCATCGAAAAATTTGAGAAACTTGTCCATATCAATCCACAAATGGCCATGGCGTACTACTGGTTAGGTATTTCTTATCGTCATTTAGGAGAAGAGGAAAAGTCAATAACCTCCTACAAAAAGCTGATTGAACTTAGCCCTGATTCTGAAATTGCCAATTACCATTTAGCTGCTGTTTATATCTTTAAAAGGAATTATAAAGAAGCCATAAAATATTTATCCCATCTGTCTAAAATTTCTCCGGAGAATGCGGAAGTTTTTTATCGATTGGGGTTGTGTTACCATAATCTTAATGAATATGAGAAAGCTGTAAAAAGTTATAAAAAGGCTCTTGAATTGAATCCAAATAATTCCCGTTGCAAGGAAATGCTGGATCTTATTATTCATATAGATGAACCTTGATTTATGCTATTGTAAAGTTTAGGTATTTGATCCGTAAATAATTTCTTAGTTTTGGTTATATTCATAGATTCATTTATAAATTTATATTAGATGCAGGTGAAAATTTTTTAATAAATAAAAATATCTTTTAAGTGGCAAATTGATAAAATCCGTGACAAACCTTACTGAATTCTCTTTTTTCAACAAATTGGTGAAAAGTTCAACACTGTTTCGAGAACAAGTTTGTGAATATATTTGTATAAGTATTTGTTATTTAAAGTATTATTTAAATAGTAAAATAGAAAAAAAAGCGGCATTCAATTTGCTAAGTTTTCTATACCAGTATGAATTTTTTTGAAAGGGATAGTTTAATTAAATTAACAGGGAAGTAGGATGCCAAAAGTACAGGATATGGAGGTTATTTCTGAGTTGTCCTCTCAGGAAATAGTTGAATATTATGAAAGAATCCTCTCGTACATTCGAAGCCGATTAAATGTCATCGGAACTTCTTTGTACCTGCTTCAAGAGAACTTTCCTTTCCACTGCGCCGAAGAAATAAAATATTTTAATAAAATCAATGAAGAGCTGGAATCAATAAGAAGATTGATTAATAACTAAATAAAATAGGTATAAAATGAACCGAAAAGATGTTCATATATTGATCGTCGAAGACGAAGAAATCCTCCGATTGATGTTTAAGCAATCGTTTGAAAATTGGGGATTCAGGGTAGAGACGGCGGCGAATGGAAAAGAGGCTCTGGAGAAATGCCAGGCAATACCTTACCATATCGTAGTAACCGACCTGAATATGCCCATTATGAATGGAATGGAATTATTAAAACGGATTAAAGCAAAATGGCCTTTCATAGAAGTTCTTGTTATTACTGGTTTTGCGACCATTGAATCTGCGATTGAAGCAATGAAATTGGGTGCTTACGATTTTATTCTAAAACCTGTAAATTTTGACCATGTGCAATTTTCAATTAATAAATGTTACCAAAAAATTAAATCTCAAGCTGAAAATACCAAATTAAAAGAGTTAAATGCTCAATTAATAGAATTAAATGAATTAAAAGATAAATTTATCTATATTACAAATCATGAAATTCGTACACCTTTAACTATAATTAAAGGTTATTTAGAATTGTTACGAAGTATTTTAGAAGAGCCGGCAGAAGACGTCCAGGAAATTTTAGAGATTCTGGAAAATACCACAGATGAATTAGTAGAAATGATTGAGAGATTGCACATGTTAGAGGATCTGGCTCAGCATCAGCGAAAAACCGTTGAAGAAGTTATTGATTTGAAGCCTTTGATGCAAAAGATTTATAAAGAAATAGCTGGACTTTTTCATTCGCGTAATATTGATTTAAAAATATATATCGATAAAAATCCTCTTTTTGTAAAAGGAGATTATCGTCAGGTCCGTCTGGTTTTAAGAGAACTATTGCAGAATGCTTTAAAATTTACACCTGATGGCGGGCAGGTTCGCGTTCGACTTGAGCTGAAAAACGATAATATTCACTATTCAGTCCAGGACAATGGTATAGGAATTCCCATTGATAGACAGGAAATGATCTTTGAAAGTTTTTATGAAATTCAAGATGTTATTAATCATAGTTCATCAAGCAAAGATTTTATGGGTGGTGGATTGGGTATTGGTCTAAATCTAGTTAAAGAAATTGTGGATTCCCTTAAAGGGAAAATCTATCTGGAAAGTGAACCTGAAAAAGGTACTTTTGTTAAGATTCTTTTACCGCGATATCAAGAAATAAAAGGATTTGTGAATACTGGTTCAAGTATTTCAAAACAATAAAGTAAGTTAATTCATAATGGATTGTATGTTTATCCAACCTTAATACCAATAAAATTTAAGGCAAATT
>CAYLYM010000105.1:0-13456 GCA_964387645.1 uncultured Calditrichaceae bacterium
AGGGTTTTGGTGAACTGGCTTATAAGCAACCGCCGGAAGCACTGGGATTGTATCGACAGAGTTTTCGCGTTCCCAAAAATTGGGAGGGAAAACATGTATTTATCCGTCTGGATGGTGTGCTGTATGCTTATGAATTGTTTATTAATGGGCACTATGTTGGTGAATGGCATAGCGCTTTTAACGCCTGTGAATGGGATATTACTCCTTATCTTAAAAAAAAAGAAACCAATATTGTGGCTGTAAAGGTGTCGACCCGACATGCTGCCTATGCTTTTGATACTCATGATGCCTGGGGATTATCGGGTATTTTTCGAGATGTTACGCTGTTTGCTTTGAACGATCCATACATTCATGACCTGACCATCCGAACGGATGTGGACTCGTCCTGGCAAAAGGGGCGCATTATGCTCGATCTGGAAATTCGGCAGTTTGAACAGCGCCCTTTTACCGGAGCAATGGAGGTGGTGTTAATAGACCCACGGGGAAAGCTATTAAGCTGTCGGGAGCAGCCGATTTCTTTTTTTCAAAGCGCCCGC
This sequence comes from uncultured Calditrichaceae bacterium, assembly GCA_964387645.1. Classification (GTDB taxonomy): domain Bacteria; phylum Calditrichota; class Calditrichia; order RBG-13-44-9; family RBG-13-44-9; genus CAYLYM01. Next base: position 537 of record CAYLYM010000105.1, read on the forward strand.
CAGTTGCTTCATTTTAATTTTAATATGAATAAACCGCAGCTCTGGTCAGCAGAAACGCCCCATCTTTACCAGGTGAAGGCAATTTTGAAAAGTGGACAGAATATTTTGCATGAATGTACTCGGCGAGTAGGTATACGTACCATTGAAGTGAAGGACAGGATGTTATTACTTAATCATCGTCCCATAAAAATTCGTGGAGTGAATCATCACGATATTCATCCTGATGTAGGACGGGCCTTACACCGTGAACATTATCGGCGGGATATTGAATTGATGAAAGCGGCTAATATAAATGCAGTGCGATTGTCCCATTATCCACCTCATCCTGTTTTTTTGGATTTATGCGATGAATATGGGCTCTACGTTATTGATGAAGTCCCCTTTGGGTTTGGAGACAAACTGTTAGAGGACGAAAGATTTCTCCCTGAGCTTTTGACTCGGGCAGAGGCCACGGTTACCCGTGATAAAAATCATCCCTGTGTTATTATCTGGAGCGTTGGAAATGAGAATCCCATTACGCCGCTGGTGACAGAAACAGTTCGGAAAGTGAAGTTGCTTGATTCCACGCGTTTAACCTGTTTACCCGGCGCCGGAGGGAGCACTTATAAAATTCAGTTACCTCCGGAAGTGGATTTATTATCACCTCATTATCCTTATGTTTACCCAATGCCGGAACGTGGTCGATGGGGATTGAGCGAAGCTGTGGGCGCATCGGAGGTTACACGGCCTATTTTGTGTACAGAGTACAATCACGCCCTGGGTTCTTCATTTGAGGGACTGAAGGAACACTGGGAATTCATGCAGAGCCACGATCAATTGGCCGGTGGATGCATCTGGCATTTTCAGGATCAGGGAATTCGTCGTCTTATTGATGGAAAACCTGTGTTACGAACCACGCTGGAACGATTCAATCCTCCCAAAGCGGCCGAGGCAGTTTGTGCGGATGTCTGGATTGATAAAAACAAGGTTTTAGATAGTCACGGTGGTTCCGGCACGGATGGCATTGTTTACGCCGACCGCATTCCTCAGGAAGATTACTGGATTACCCGGCGAGTGTATTCGCCAATAATTATTCCGGAAGAGAGAAAATTCATCATATCAGGCCGCCAGGAACTGGCCATTCTGGTGGAAAATCGCTACGATTTTACCAATCTATCCCACTGCCAGGGTAGATGGGAATATCGTTGCGATGGTAAGGTTAGACAGGAAGGCATAATCAAACTGAATGTGGAACCACACCAGCAGGGTATCTTACGTGTGTCCCTGGATATTGATTCGGTGGCAAATGCATTTCATACTCTTCATTTTTATTTTCGTGATTGGAACAATCGGCTCATTTATGATCATACCATTCATTTGTTACCAAAAATTGGCACAATTGATCTATCTTCGCGATTAAAGAAGCCGGGGGAGACCCTTAAGTTGGATGAGTCTCCTGAAACCATTTGCATATACAACGATCAATTTTTCTGGGAAGTAAATCAGCAGAATGGGACGATCTCATTCGGACCTGCCAGCAAACAAATCGTTGTGCAGGGTCCAATATTACGGGTAGGACGCACCCCGACCATGGCAGAATGGCGTAATTACCGGCGATACCATTTAACTTTCTGGCAACCTTACTTGCTAGAGAATAAGCAGTTGGTTTCCTCCTGCGTTAGGACATATCAAGACAGCGTGCAAGTATTTTTGACCTATCGTTTTCCACGTCCTGACAGGCAGGAGGAAGCTTTTCTGTTGCATTTGAATTGGACCTTTACTCACGAGAACATAATTTCACAGAACATGGAACTGGTTCCCGAGCAGGTGAGCGATTATTTCCTGGAAATTGGCTGTGCCTGGCAGCTTCCGGCTGAGATGAACCGACTTACCTGGCTTGGACAGGGACCCTTTAATGCCTATCCCGGACAGATGGAAAGTGGTATAATTGGGATGTATACGATATATCCGCAGGGGCGTTTTCATCCTGCCGATCGCTATTACGATGGAAATCGGGTCCATGTGTGGTTGAGTGCACTGGGAGATGATAGGAGAAATGAGTTGTTTTATCTGAGCAATGACGCTGCTATTTCACTGGAAAAAGAAAATAACCGAATGGTCTTTACCCATTTGCTAAAAATAGCTGGTAAAGGAAATAAAACGGGGGGAATGCTGACACTGCATAGTATTCCGGGAGCTTCTCTTTCTACCCTTGCTGCCCACGCCCGGTGGATTCCATTCGTAGCCAAAAACAATCGATTCCGGCAAATCTTGCATCAGCGGGCGGTGGACGTGATGTCCTACATCAGGAACAACACGTCGGTGCAGACCGTTCTGACTTTGACACCTGAATTTAAATAACTTTAATAATAACAATATACCAATTTTTAAGATTAGTGAAAATTTGCCCTGCAATATTTTTAAAATTGGATAGATTTAATTTCTTTTCAATAATTTTGTAATTCCCTCTTTTGAGCCAACATGTGGCGGTAATTTTATTTTTAGGATAGAAAATATTTTCGATCCTAAAGGTTAATGTTTTTATCTTAAATAATAAGGTTTATCTTCTATTGCTAATTTACTTAATTCCATAAAACAAACCATAAAATGACCCTCAATGCATGATTTCGTCAAAACATAGATGGGGCGATTCTGCATTGTCGATTTCAAAAATGAGAAAAAACTCTTCGATCTTAAATACAACTTTATAACCAGGTTTTATGGTAACAAATTTTTTATAAGTTGACAAAATATTTTGTGAAAAGAGAGTCTGTTCTTAAATTAGTATTTAGTATAAATAATATATATAGAAAAGATCATGCGTGAGCAGATAAAAGTTTTTAAAGCATTATCAGATGGCAGTCGTTTGCGAATATTAAAATTACTGGAAAAGAAATCCTTGTGTGTTTGTGAAATTACTTCCATTTTACAATTTGCTCCATCAACTGTTTCAAAACATTTAAGTATATTGAGGGATGTCAATTTAGTTATTGATGAGAAAAGCGGTAAGTGGGTGAATTATAGGCTCAATCCAGAGATTAAACAAAAGTATGTTAAGGTACTTCTTCAGAACGCACTACGGTGGCTGGAAAATGATCCAGTTATTTTGAAAGATCGGTCTTTTCTGAAAAAAATAGATCGTTTTGAAATTTGTTCATCTAATAGTGATTAAAGCGAGATGCGTATTTTAATTTTATGCACGGGAAATTCTTGCCGTAGTCAGATAGCAGAAGGATTTTTGAAATCGTTTGATTCTTCTCTGGAAGTGTACTCTGCTGGAACGAATCCATCTTCAAGAGTACATCCGCTGGCGGTTCAAGTGATGAAAGAAGTAGACGTGGATATTTCAAATGGATATCCCAAAGATGTGGATCAATTTTTAGATAAATCTTTTGAGTATGTCATTACATTATGCGACAATGCCCGGGAAACATGTCCGGTCTTTATGGGTAATGTCAAAAAACAGGTACATATCGGTTTTGAAGATCCTGCTGAAGCAACCGGTACTGAGGAAGAAGTGCTACGGGTATTCCGCAATGCGCGGGATCAGATAAAGGAATGGTTCTGGCAATTTTATCAGGACATAAAACAAAACTAAAATGTCTGGAATATGAATTCTCAGAATCTAGCACGGACAGTAGAGCAGGATTTCAAAATACCCATCTGTGCGATTTATCATGCCAGTTTAATCATGTTTCCAGATGGGATAATCATTATTCCCCGCCCCCATTAATTTAATGAGCAGCTTCTCTGAAGAATTTTCGGTATATATTACTTGTATCCACATCCCTGGGAGAATGATTTAAGAATTTTGGCCAGCTCCCATTAGTTGTTGTTTAAATGAACAGCCGGTTGCTTAATTATTAATACAGAAGGTGAAAGCTGTACACGTTAGGTACAACTAAAACCTGTGTGTAATTTATGCAATAAGCTCCAGCCATTTATCCTGCCTATACCAACCCAGTTTATCAAACGAATCAGCTAACATGGAAAAGAACAGAAATTCTGATAAAACTCTGGAAAGAAGGATATTCCCAGGGTAATCACAGATAAAAAAATTTTGATGAAAGCGTGTTATTTATTTAGCATTTTCATGCGAATTTTATTTGCTTTTCTTCGGCAATGGTGGGGAGCAGGGATAACAGTGTATTTATTCATAGACAAGATCATCTATACAGGATGTTTGAAGAGATGAAATTTTACAGGTAAGACAGAAATATTAATTTAGCTATTTGGGAAAGACTTTTTTCCGAAGTTATTTTGAGGTTGACTGAAAGAAAAATTATTGTTTAAGTTAATTCGATTATTGGCGAAATATAGTAATATATTAAAGGAGGTTTTCCATGCTAAAAAAAATTCAAGTGTTTGGTCTGGGATGTACAAATTGTCAAAGATTGTATCAGTTAGTTCAACAGGCTGTCCAGGAGTCAGGTGTTCAGGTGGAAATTGAAAAAGTAGAGAATTTAAATGCAATGGTAGCGGCCGGTATTATGCGTACACCAGCGTTGGGATTTGATGGTAAAGTAGTGTTACAGGGAAAAATTCCAACTCTGGCCACGCTTAAAAATATGATTCAGAAACAACTATCAGATTAAGATTGGTAACGGTAATGAAGACAGAATGGAAAAAATTTGGCGCTTTAGTGATTGCTTTTCTGGTATTTTACTTTCTCCCGATGGATTCCGCGATGGTTCTCCAGGCATTGCAAAAAGGATTGTTTTTACTGCAGGATTATGCGCGAAAACATGTATTAACCTGTCTGGTACCGGCATTTTTTATTGCAGGTGCCATAACGGTATTTGTAAAAAAGGAAAGCATTTTAAAGCTGCTGGGACCAACAGCTAAAAAATATATTGCCTATCCCATTGCATCCGTTTCTGGTGGGATACTAGCGGTCTGTTCCTGCACTATCCTGCCTTTGTTTGTTGGTATTTATAAGCGTGGGGCAGGAATTGGTCCGGCAGTGGCTTTCTTATTTACTGGGCCTGCTATTAATGTTACCGCCATATTTTTAACAGGTAATGCTGTTGGATGGGATTTCGCTTTTGGGAGGTTGATTGCTTCCGTTATAATTGCTATTCTGGTGGGACTTCTAATGGGGGTGCTTTTTAAAGAGCATGATGAACGGAATGCCGAAAATTTTCTAATGGGCATGGATGAAGAAAAACCCTACAGTAACTGGACAGTATTTTTCTTTCTTGTTTTACAATTTGGCATATTAATCGTTCTTGGTTTACGCATTGCACCAGTCATAAAATGGTCAACTGCTGGTGTCTTTTTTATTGCTTTGCTTTATCTCATTTTTTTCAAGTTTCAGAGGGTGGATACAAATGAATGGATTAGTGAAGCCTGGGATTTAACTAAAAAGATTTTACCCTACCTGTTTGTGGGAATTTTCGTTGCAGGTATTATTGATGTTATGGTACCGGATGAATGGATTCGAGCTGCTGTAGGAAAAAACAATGTTTTTGGGAACGCTGTGGCATCCGTTTCGGGAGCCTTAATGTATTTTGCGACCTTAACAGAGGTACCAATCATCGAAACACTGATGAAGATGGGAATGGCCCGTGGACCAGCGTTAACTCTTTTTCTGACTGGAAATTCTTTAAGTATTCCTAGTATAATTGTGCTTTTTCAATTAATGGGAAAAAAGAAAGCACTTATTTACATTATTTTAATTTGTAGTTTTTCCACTATTGCGGGAATGCTATTTGGTAGTTTATAATTTTTTTAAAATCAATAGGGGATTAGAATATTTTTTACAGAAACAGTTAGGGAAATATTTTTTTTATTTAAATTTTGAGTTTTAATTTTATTACAAGCAAGACAACAAGTAAGTATTCAGGTATAAGTAACAAGAGAAAGAAGATCTTATCTAAATATATTTTCAATCATTTTTATTGTGTCGTTTCTTTTTGCCATGTTGGGACTTGGTGGGAGTATGGTGTATGTGCCTGTGCTAAAATGAGCTGGTTTTCCAGTTTAAAGAAGTAGCCATTCCTTTGGGTTTACTCTTGAATGGTTTAAATACGCTTCTGGCACTGATTACTTATGTACACGGCGAATTAGTCAACTGGAAAGGTGGCCTGGCCATGGCAGCAGCTTTTATTGCCACTCCAATTGGTGCTTACACAGCCAAGTTTGTACTAGTGAAAACACTACTTATTTTATTTGCACTTGCAGTTTTTGCGGCAGCCATTCGCATGGCTTTGTTTGCTCGACAGTCAGAGCCGGAAAAGATGATAAGACTGAAGGAAAGGTCAATTATCGGTGGTAGTGTAGGCGCTTTTGCTGGTTTTGTGGGTGGGATGTTGGGCTTGGGGGGTGGTTTTATCATTGCACTCATCCTGATGTGGATGGGTTATCGCACTAAACAAGCTGCTGCAACAACTGCCTTTGTGGTAACCTTTTCGTCTCTGTCAGGTTATCTGGGGCATGTTGCAGAAGGACATTTTAATTGGACTCTTACCCTTATTGCCGTTGTTACAGTAATTATAAGCTCTTAATTAGGCGGTAGTTTCATGCTGCAAAAAGCCAAACCAAAATGGGTAAAACAATTGTAAGCAATCGTACTATTTTTTATTGCAATTAAATTGATTATCGGGATTTTATGAAAAAATATCAAAATTTAGATTAAAATTGATGTTAAACAAAAGAAGATTAAACTACGTAGGAAATGGAATTTGATAAATTGTCTGATAAAATTATCATCCTATTTGCTAAAAAGATATATTGAACTCTTCGACTAAATTTACTTGAATCCATTTATGAATAATGTTTGACCAGATATATAGATTTTTCAGAGGTACTATTTAAACTACAATCTTTTCTGCAAATAAAATAGAATGGGGTTAATTTAAATTGCGTATATTGAATTTATTTACTTGATGAAGACAAACTCGTTTTAGAGCTCAAAAGTGTAGAGAAAATATTATTTGTTCATTAGACTCAGATATCAACATGAGTGTAGGTAGAGAAAATCAGGGTTGATTTATTGTTAAATATTAATGTAGAAAAATTGAAAGACGGTATAAAAAATGTTTATTTTAAAAAGTCTTTGTTAACATTATTTTGTTGGTTATTAAATAATGGTTTATCAAGTCACTGAACTTATTCCGTACTCCATTTTGGTGAGTTAATTTTGACGTGAGATGATAAAAATCTAATGATTGATTTAGAAAGAAAGAAAGAAAATTCTGTTTTATTTTCAATTTTCTCTTAATCTTTGAAAAAAGATATGCTGGTGAAGTATAATTGTGTCTTTTGTATTTAGTTTGTTCATTTTTCTAATAAAAAGCGTTTTGTTAAGCGCTGTCGGTCTAGGTGGGGGGGCTTTTTATGAACAATTGCTTCTGGCCCTGGGGTTTACTTTTCCGGTTGCTTCATCTTTTAATCATGGTTACTGGCTTTTCTGCTTTTTCGCGCTTCCAAAAAGCCAGAATGGTAGATTGTCAGTTAGCAGTGATAAATGATACTGGATACATTTAAAGATCTGGTTGCTTTTGTGGGTGGATATACTGCTGTGAATTTCCCAAGTGATTATTTGAAAATTGCGTTTGGTTTTTTGCTTTTTTTGGCGGCAATATTTATTTTTCAGATGCAAAGGAGAAAAACTTCATTATCGATTTTACGGACAGGTTTTGGTTACTGGCAACGAAAATTCGGTGAATATAACTACAGTATTTATGTTCCTGCGATTATCCCAATTACATTTGCTATTGGATATTCTTCTGGTGCGTTAGGTATTGCTGGTGGTTTATTAAAAGTTCCTATTATGGTTTTGTGGTTTAATGTTCCAGCTAAAATTGCGGTTGCAACCTCATTGCTGATGGTAGGATTGACTGGACTATTAGGTTTTAGTGGTCATTTTTTACCGGTCAAGTTAACTGGCTACTCAACATTGGTATTGGATTTATCGTTCTGGTTGGAGGGCAGATAGGTTCTCAAATTTCGATAAAATTGCCCGAAAGAAAGATAAAAAGAATTCTAGCAATTGTATTACTGTTAATCAGTTTCTGGATGATTATTAATGGATTATAGTTTATTATATACGGGGTATATGTGGCAGAAAAAATAATTATTGGGCTGCTTTTCAATTGAAAAAATTTCTTTTGTAAATAGAATAATAGTATTTTATATTAGTAAGTAAGTGTTTACTTATTTGAAGAACTTATGAAACAAACGACCGAAGTTCGTCAAAAACAAATTAAACAAGCTGTTCTTGAACTCATTGCTACAGATGGTATACATGCTATTTCCACTCGTAATCTGGCTAAAAAGGTGGGAATCAGTGAAGGTGCACTTTTTAGGCATTTTGATAGTAAACGTGATATTATGCTTAGCATAATGGAAGATGTCTACAAGGATCTACTGGAAGATTTACGGAACATTGCTTTTTCCTCCCAACCAGCAGTTTCGAGACTTTTTAAATTCCTTTGCCGGCATATTTCATATTTAATTGATAATAAGGGAATCACCATATTGATTTTTTCAGAAGCGGCGCATATGAATGATCCAACTTTAAAAGAACGACTGCATCAAATATTAATTCAGCAAAAACAGTTGATTAGCAAAATCATTCAAGATGGTATTGTGGAAGGACATTGGGATCCAGAATTGAGTATTGAAGATGTGGCAATGTTATATATGGGAATTCCAATTTCACTTAATATTGAACTAGTATTAAATAGAAATAATGTAAACACAAAAAATTTTTGTAAAAATATGGAATATTTGTTGAATCGAGTTTTGGAGAAAAAATGAATTAATTTGAGTTTAATTATCTTAATTTACAATTAGTTAGATGATGTTAATAAAAGTTTTTTTAGCAAGATTTACGGATTATGAATGCCGATAAAAACGAGAAGTCTGCTTTAAGAATAATCAACTAAAATTTTCTATTTAATATAAATAATTAATAACTTAAAAAGCATAGGAGATAATCATAGTAAAAATTCCAGAAAGGGTATTCGAATTTCACGGGCATAGGTGTCCAGCTATTCCAACTGGTTATCGTTCTGGGTTAGCTGCAATGAAAAAACTGGGAGTTGAGCGAGCTAGTAATAAAGAACTCTATTTAGTATGTGAGGATGATCCGTCGCATTCCATTGCCTGTTTTTTAGATGGTGTAATGGCTACAACTGGCTGCACTTATAGCAAAGGAAATGCCGAAAAAAACTATGGAAAAAATGCTATTACGTTAGTTGATGTTAAGACGAAAAAGGTAATTCGTGTGGGTTATGAAGCCTGAATTTCATGAAGAGGGGTTATCGTCAGAATTTGTAAAATTACAGTAAAAAGTAATTGAACCAAAAGATATTGATCCTGAAATTTTGAATCCCTTAATCGAAAAAATATTAAATGCCAATGATGATGATTTGTTTATATTAAATGAAATAAAAGAAAGCGTTATTAAACCACCTAAAGGAACATTTAGCTGGTATGAATGCGATATTTGTGGAGAGATTGTTTTTGAAAATGCGATACAGATGCTAAATTGGAAGCCAGTGTGTGTTCCTTGTTCTGAAAAATATTATTATTAATACGATCATAACGTTTGGAACCTATTGAAGTGGGAGGATTTAAACGCTAATTCTAGTATTGTTTATTCTTTGAAAATTTTAATGGAGTATAAATATTTAGTAAACTTATTTAAAGCATAGTTAGTTTAAAGTTTAATATTAGTGGTTTTAAAGTGATCGTTTTCAGTAATTCTACAAAGAATGTGTGTCTCTGTCCATCAGAACATAGAGAAGCACCAGAATGTATAATTGGATTTATTTTTAAAGTTTTTTGATTATTGATTAAACCAATTTCTGATACCATATTGATGCAGATTTTTAAATTTATAATGATAAAACTCAAGTTGCTAGAGAGAGGATTGAATTTGAGAGCATCAGGTTCTTAACAAAATTATAAAAATCAATAAAAGAGGAGGACGGAGATATTCTAAGAATTTCAATTTTGATAGTAAAATTTCCCGAGTAACAATTTAATTGCGTTGAAAAAATTTACTGCGATGTTTTTCTTAAATAAGAATACAGGGCATGTTTATTCAGTAAATTTAATTTTCTATGGTAAAAAGATTGTTATGTGATAAAATTAAAAATAGGGGAAAAACATAGAAAAACAGTAAAATGATCTGGCAGTTCAGAACATATTAAATAGAATAAATTTATTATTTGCAAAATTAAATCGAAACAGTGATGTTATTAATGATAATAATTATCAATGATATTGGGGAACGTTCATAATTTCAATAGGAAAAAGTGAAATTAAAGTTTATGGAAAAGGATTAACCATAGAGATATCGAGAACACAAGAAATAAAAAAGAAAAATCCGAAAAAAATTTTATATTTCTGTAGGTAATACAATTTGGTTAATAACAATGCTTGAAATTAAGGATTTAACTATTCAAAAAAACGGTCGCAAGATTTTAAAAGAAATAAATCTGAATTGTAATCGAGGGGAGATTCACAGTCTGCTAGGACGCAATGGTACTGGCAAATCAACTCTGGCTTATGCCATTATGGGATTGCCAGAGTACCGGTTATTATCAGGTAAAATTGAGTGGAGGGGAAAAGATATTACTAAAAAACCAGTTAGTGAAAGAGCCAAAATGGGCATCACCCTTCTTTGGCAGGAGCCGGTTCGTTTTGAAGGATTAACGGTGCGGGAATATTTAGGATTGAGCAAAAGAATGAATAAAAGTTCTCTTTCGATTGAGGAATGTTTACAGCAGGTTGGATTGGAACCGAAAAGCTATCTAGATCGCCAGTTAGACGCTACCTTGAGTGGTGGCGAAAGAAAACGTGTGGAGTTGGCAGCAATATTGGCCATGCAACCGAAACTGGCCATTTTAGACGAACCGGATTCTGGAATCGATGCTCTGTCCATTGATTTTATTAAGAAAGTCATCCGTATCCTGGTGAAGCAAGGTTCAACTATTTTGCTAATCACCCATCGGGAAGAGGTTGCCAATATGGCGAATCGTACATCAGTATTATGCGGAGGACAACTTCTGAAAACTGGCACACCCGAAGAAATTACCAGTTTTTTCCGTAACCATTGCCAACCCTGCATGCACGTAAATGAACCCCAGAAAGAGGTGATTTCTGTTGATTGATTATTCCAGCGAATTTGAATTGCTTGCTAACGCTTATCAGGCCAGTGGAGGAAATCCTGACAATCTACGCAATAACCAGTATGGACTGATGTTAGTAAGTGGTAATCAGATATTGGGTAAGAACGAAATTCTCGGCTTGCGCATCGAATGCAAGTCTCTACAAAATGGTGTACAGGCAAAAATAATAGTGGAAAAAAATACCACCATTGCGAATCCAGTTCACTTATGTTTTGGGATTATTCCCTCTGAAGGAGAACAGCACATTATTGCTGATTTTATTATTGAGAATAATGCCAGCGCTACATTTTTAGCTCATTGCTCATTTCCCAATGCGATAAAAGTGAAGCACAATATGGAAGGCACTGTAAAAATTGGAAAAAATTCTGTAATGGAATACAGCGAGACCCATTACCATGGTTCCCAAGGCGGTGTTCAAGTGATGTCTAAAATGGAAATTGATGTAGATAGCGGTGGACGATATAAAAGTACTTTTCATCTGATTAAGGGAGTTGCCGGGCAGACTAATCTGAATTATAAAGCCTATTTGAATAAGAACGCAATTGCCGAAATGTATACCAGGATATATGGTAAGCGTCAGGATGATATCAAAGTCAAGGAGTCAATTTACTTAAATGGCTCCGAATCGAAAGGGTTAGCCAAAAGCCGCATTGTTTTGACTGATAAAGCTCGGGCAGAAGTTTTAGGTGAGATAATCGGAAAAGGTGCTTACTCTCGGGGGCATATCGATTGTATGGAAATTGTTCAAGGTAAAAAAGCCATAGCGTCCGCAGTGCCTAAATTGAAGGTAGTAAACGAGACTGCCAAACTGACCCATGAAGCGGCTATTGGTAGTGTGGACAAACGCCAGGTAGAAACACTGATGGCGCGTGGGCTGACCGAACAGGAAGCAATAGATGTGATTGTAACAGGATTGTTGCGGTAATTTATCAATGTGAATTATTTAACTGGAAGATTCTGAAAAACATTTTCCGGAAGAGGATACTAATCAATCCCTCGGTGAGGGATTGAATTAATAAACAAAAACCAAAGCAAAGGAGGACAGGAGTATGTGGCAAGCTTGGATTAATTTTATTCTGGGTTTGTGGTTTATCCTGTCGGGTATTATTACTAGTCTGGGTGTGAGCATCAATTACATCATCGTCGGTATTGTGATTGCGGTTCTGGGTTTCTTGTCTTCTAAACAGTGGCAGGGTATTGTGATCGGTATTCTGGGTTTGTGGATGATTCTCTCGGGGATCGTAACTTCGCTAATGGCTCCATTGAATTTAATTGTTGTTGGAATTGTTGTAGCGGTATTAGGTCTCTGGCAGGCGTTGTCAAAGCCAAAACAAATAGCCCAAAATTAAAAAAAGGCCCGGTACGCCGGGCCTTAAAATCTGACAGTGATGAAAATAGAGATTTTTGGTAGACCTCATTATTAAACTGATCTTGACTTGATTCAAGATTTTAGTGAAATATTTATCATTTCATGTCATTACCTGTCTTATAAAAGCTATTGCTGCGGCTATCCGGGTGTTCGTCTCACCAACCATTCTGGTCAGTTATTCCGATCCTTTTGCTAATAAGTTACTGGCTTATGGACTTGCACCTAATTTAGGAACAGCATTAGCAGTCTGTTCTTTTACGGTTATTCCTATGTTTGCTGGGATATATTTGAACGGTGCCGGTCTCGGGCATTCTATTACTTTTCTTTATTATGGGTCTGCTATTAACATATTAGCAATTGTCACTCTTGTCCAAAATAAGATTTTTCACGAAGAAAATAATTGAAAGATAAAGGATAAGCCTCCAAAT
>CAYLYM010000106.1:0-13189 GCA_964387645.1 uncultured Calditrichaceae bacterium
ATCCCCTTTTTTCCAACCTTTAACATTTTCTCCAACTTCTGAAATAATTCCAGACATTTCGTGTCCTAAAACCTGGGGTATCGAAACTCTTTTATCCATGTGGCCAAGAAATATATGAAGATCAGTTCCGCAAATACCACAATATGCTATTTCAATTTGCACTTCATTAGGACCCGGAGGTTTTCTTGTAACATCTCTTACCCGAATTGTTTTTTTTCCTTCATAAAACGCTGCTTTCATTTCTTTCCTCCATATTTAACAAAGGTTTTAAGGAATATTCTTGATTTAATCATGATATGGTGAATTATTGAATTTTTGTTTACTTTATATTTTCAGTCGATTAAAATCGGCGACTAATATTTTTCTTGAACAAGTTTCAGTAGGTTTTAAATAATTTTGATGTTCAGACTCCGAGGTCATTCGGTGATGAAATAATGATTTAATATAATCTAACTTTTCAAGTATTTCTAATTGCCATTACTGATAAAGAATAAATTAATTAGAATTTTTACATTGATTTAATTGTGATAAAACAAAAATCTTTGAGAAGAGTCCAACTTTATTAAAATCAATCAATAATCGTATTTAGTTAGAAAAAAAACTTACATAAATGGTGGGATTATTTAGCGCAAATAAAATCATTTATTCATAAGATTGCCTTAATTAAATTATTTATTTTATTACTTTATTAAAATTATTCTTTTTTATTCCAATATTATGAAAATCAATTAATTCAAAACCTTTAATTTTATCAAAGATCAATGCATTTTCTTTAATTGAAAAATCTTTATTTAAATAATCCACAAAACCTGGATCTTTTTCTGTATACCAATTATTCTTAGCTTGTAATTTACCAGAGTGGTCTACAATCCCCTTTCCGGGGACAGCATCGGGATGTAATTTTACTTCATTATTAAAAAATAAATTGCCTTCCACAAAACTCACTGGTCTGAAAAATTCTTCAGGTTCCTCATAAGATAAAAATATTTTAAAATCTGAATATTTGTTATAAGGAGTATTTTCAACTTTTCCATTTCCAAACTTATCAATGCAAGCATAAAAATGTTCCAACCAATAAGCTTCTTTGGGTCTAGCTCCTTGACCATAAGGAATATTGCAATCAATCATAATATTATTGATTGTCATATTCTGCCCGCCGCCATTACAATTAACTGCTTTAAAACTAAATCCCAAATTTCCTACTTTATAAAATATATTTTTCTCAATCAAGACCCCCCAAGTAAAATTATCTGCATATACTCCATTAGTTGGAATATGATGAAAATAATTTTGTCTGATTACATTTCCTCTACATTCAGGCTGAGGTCCGGTATAAATGTAAACAGCTCCTCCATCTAATTTATGGTAATTAGGTAGGTGATGAATTTCGTTATATTCCACAATAATATCATTACAATCACTCATACGAATAGCAAAATGTGGTGCGTCATAAAATTCGCAATGTGTTATTTGATTTCCAACGCCTTGAACGTATACACCGGGAATTTGTGACTTCTGCTCCCAACCAAAATCATGAATAAGACAATTCTTAATTAAATTGTTGCCCGGTTCTAAAGTTTTTCTATTACCACCGTTAAGATAAATACCATAACCACCTATTCCATAGATATGTGAATTTATAACCGCATTATTTTTACCAGTTAATTTAATAGCTCCTTTTGTAAAATTCGAAATAGTACAACTATCAATAATAACATTTTCACAATCATCCATCTCAAAAGCCAGGTTACGCCCCATACTAAAATTTAATCCTTTAAATTTTACATATTTAATTCCTTTAGCTTTAACCATTGGTTCCTTTAAAGTAGTTAAAATAATTTCTTTTTTAGAAAAATCTTTGGGTGGATACAAATAAAGTAGTCCTTTTGAACGGTCTATGTAATATTCACCCGGTGTATCAATTTCTTCCGGAATATTTTCAAAATAAAAATGTGGAAGCCTCCTGTTCGTTCCTAACCCATTCAATTCGCCATAAGCAAGAGTAATCGTTTTATTTACTGTATCAATAAATGCAATTCGATTATATGTCCATTCCCAGGTAGCTGATAAAACACCATCTATCCAGATATCTTTCACGTTATTCCAATATTTCATTCTATCGAAATTAACTTTTATTGTGCCTCCATGTCCCATAAATTCTCTATCTTTCCACCAGTTATTTCTTTTTTTACATACTGGCCCCGGATCAATTACTTCTGTATATGTAACCATTCCAGGTATTTTAATATGATTCTTAACAAAATTATCCATTTTAATTGTATATTTTTTATATTTTGGAGATCTATATTTTTTAGGCCATAATATTTTGTATTCCATAAATTCACTTTCAACACCTTCGTTTGGCCAGCGAGCTAAGGTCATTCTTTTACCGCCAACATAAAGATGAGCCGGGGGTATACGATCTGGATGTTCTAGGTTCCACCCATGTCGAGTTATTACACCAAAATCTTTTATGTTATGTGCTTTTAAATCAGCAACTAGAATTTTCGACCTAATAGATTTTTCTATGATTCTATTAAGAAATTGAAGATTATTTACCGGCCTGAACCAGGAATGTTGTAGTACTACACCACCTACGAAAACAGGTTCTTCTCCTGCAGCCGCCTTAAAAACAATCATAGCATCACTTGTGCCAGAGTCCTCTTTATCTAATTCAAGGCATTTTTTTATAAAATAGATCCCTTCATGCACAAGTACCTCAATATTGCCTTCAGGCATTCTGTTATTTTTAAATGCTCTAATTTTATGCACTGCCTGATTAAGATTTCCAAATGGCTTATCTCTTGAACCATCTCCTTTTTCATTTCCATCAGGGGATACGTGAAGAATTATTGAAGATTTAGCATGCAAAAAATTTATTGAGAAGAACAAAACAATAAAAATAAAATTTAATAATACCAGAAAAATATTTCTCATAATTTTTATAAATAAAAAAATAAATTTTTTTAAACGGTATTACCTGTTCAATTAAATCCCAAAGTATTTTATTTTATTTATTAGACTATTATTAGATTAAGTAAATTTCAGAAAATCGGCAGGCAATTTTGAGAATACAGATTAAATTTATAATTTGAGCTGATTTACAAAGCAAACTTTCTGGATGAAGATAACAACCCCAATGTAGTTAATTAATGATAATATTTTAAGTCGCAATATTTCTCAAAAAAAATAAAAAACAATATTTTTTATATATTAAAAAATTTAGGTGGGATAAATATTAATTAGTTGCAGAAAATAAAAACGTTAAAAATCCTATAAATAAAAACTGCTTATATTCTGCTCGAATACAACAATTCCTTTCAATGTATTCGAGCAGTTTTCTATAAATTACTATATTTACTAAAAATATAACTAAATTTTAAATTTACAACTAAAAACTATTATTTTCACTTCGAAATTTCAATTGATCGCAATATTTACTAAAACTTGTAATATTATTTACAAAAATCAAAATTCCAATGTATAACCAAACAATACGTTAGCACAAGTTTCTGTAGGATAATTTTTATTCGTTTCATAAACATCGAAATATTTTAAGCGCCTGAACTCATATGCCACATCGAAACTGCCATGAAATAGCTTTATACTAGCACCAGCCGTGTAACTATAAGCTGATGGTCCAACATCTTTTTTAGGCCAGCCAAATGGCAAAAATACTTGTGGCACATCTCGGTAGCCAGCAAACAATTGTAAAATTTCAGCCACTTTATAACTCATCCCAAAACTGATGATATTTTGATCTACCCAGTTCTGGTGTGTTGGATTCTCTTTGGCATAATTGAATTCGGCTTTACTGTATGGATTTTTCTGTAAATCCAATGAAATCAAAAAATTATCTGTCGGTTGAACGGAAATGCCAAAATTGTAACATAAGGGCATGTTAACTTTGTCAATTCCAATTTCTTGTTCTGTTGAAATACCTTCACTTTCATCTACATTCATTTTTTTCAAAGTATACTCTCTTTTCAAAGTAAAAGGTGTCTCAATACTAAGTCCTAAACGAATTCTGGATACTTGCCATAATGCCCCAAAAGTAAACTGGGTTCCACTGAATTCTGACTCGCCCGAAATAATCTGTTCACCACTCTTGTGATATAAAGTATAACGTCTTGCATCTGATTGATATAATCTTATTTCAGCAATATGATCAAGTCTTTGATGTTCAATAGTATTGCCTGAGAATGTATTAACACCGACACTTAGTTGCAGAGCATTGTTTAATTGGTAAGCCAATGCAGCAGTAATTCCATACAAGCCACCCTTTCTTTCTCGCTCGAACCTTCCCCATTGCATAACTAATGAATCTGGCCATTCTTCTTTTACAGGATCACCGGTTCGTGGATCGTATCTGTTTCCAAAATGGGGATCCAAGTTTGTATCATTGCGATCGTAATCATTGATATCGTAACGTCTATTGTAAGAAACAGCCGCCACAAAGTGTTGTTTACCAATATCAACAGGCACAGCTATTGCAATATTATTCAGGTTAAAATCGTTATTGTCTTTAATCCAATCCGCTGCATCTTTACTCCATTCATATTTTCCTTGATTTAAAATTTTAATATCTGGATTTGTTATTACATTATTGTTCCACATTTCCGTTTCCCCTAAACCATCATATTTAGGATCAGGCATAAACATGCCCCCCAGGATAAAAAATAATGTAACGCGATTTTGGGAATGCATCCAAATTTGATTTTCCCACCATTCTCTATCTGAATATTTTGACGAAAATGATATTTGGAATTTTTCTAGAGAAGCAAGACCAGCAGCATTATAAAATAAAGAATTAATATCTCCCGAAACCGCAGTGTAGGCGCCACCCATGGCTAAAGCTTTTACGCTCACATCGTTTGCTCTGTCCAGGCCCTGGAAGGAAAGATTGTCTCCATTTCCTTGGGCTAAAATACTAAAAGGAGTAGAAAAAACAAAAGAGATAATAATTATTCCAATCCATTTATATTTTAACAACACCATAATAATCTCCTTACTTAATGAAATTTTATTTTATTACATAGAGAAACTGAGACTGAAACGATGAACTGAATCCAGGTATTTCCCAAAATCACCAAAAGAGTAATCGACGCGAATACCTGTTAATCTAACACCAAAACCATAAGTGAATCCTTCTTCATCATAATTCATTTTATATCCTGTTCTTAAAAAAAACATATCTTTAAATGAATATTCTAATCCTGTATTATATTGCTGTCCATAATCGCGAGGTTGAATCATATCGAAAGCAAATAAAAGTTTTTGATCAGAAATATTCGTAAATAAACCATTTATTCCAATTAAATAACTTGAAATAGAGACATTAAATGTTTGGGGAGGTGGATATTTTTCAGCATAAAATTTTATATCGCCCCCAAAATGTCGGACAGATAAACCAAGTTTAATTGACCTGAAACCTGTATCGTATAAGATTCCACCATCAAATAAGATTGCCGCCGCCGATGCGTCTTCCAAACCTAAACCAGGTGCTAATTTTTCGCTAACATACTTGGCTGTAATCCCAAATGAGAACTTTTCTGTTAGACCTCTCGCATATGTTAAGCCTGCTACAAGCGAGTTTGGTGAGAAAGTTCTACCAGTTAAGCCAGGATTATAACTTTTTCCAACAAAACCAAGACCGTCCACTCTGGTTTCTTCTATATCTCCAATATCTCCATAAACTAATTGAAAACCAAAAGTGCCAAAATATGAAAACCTATAAGCCGCCGAAAAAGCTGAATATTTAATATCAAGGAGCCAGTCAACATATGAGAAAGAAACATCTAAATTTTCAACATAAATCAGTCCAGCGGGATTATGGAAAACAGCCTCTGCTGTATTGACGATTGAAGCTGAGGCTTCTCCCATTGCTGTGGATCTGGCATCAGGTACTATTTTTAGAAATTGAAAAGAAGTTGTTCCTACTTTGTTGCCCGATACTTCCTCTTCTTGACTAAATACCTGTTTATTATTAATTAGCAAAAGGATCAATATGATAAAATATGAAAGAATTTTTCTTTTCATGATTTCCTCCAATCAAATATTTATTTAATAACAACAAATTTTCCTGTTGTCTGTTCACCTTCTGGCGTTGTTACTACATAAATATATACACCTGAAGCTATATCCTGTCTATTATTTGACACCTGCATCCAGGTATGAGAATAACTTGGATCATCATGTTCGATAGTTTGAACTAATTGTCCGCCCAGAGAGTAAATCCGGATTGTACATTTCTTTGGTAATCCGTAAAAACCTATCATTTTTTCTGTGCCAATCCCCGTAAAACCTGATTCTACATAGAACGGATTTGGTGTAACATAAACTTTACCTAACTTTTCAACAGGTCCCACATTTTTTTTGTGATAGACGATGTTTGGTTTTCCACTTTCATTTCCATTTTCATCAACAGAAGTTACAGCATAATATCCATCATCACCGACTTTAAAGGTTTCATCAGTATCATAAAATTCATAAAGTCCTTCACTATTTAGATTACTGCCTTTTTCAACTATACCTAATAGCTTCCATGGACCTATATATGAATAACTTCGATAAACTCTATATTCAACCAATTCACCAGTTAAGCGCGGGTGGGTAAACTCTTCAGGTGCTTTTGTCCAGGTAATTTTAACATCACCATAGGCTGTATTTTCAACATTAATCACCGGAGCAGGAGGAGGTACTGGTATAGTGTATCGACCCTTTTTAGGAGTATCTTCAGGCCATATAGGATGTTCAGCAATCTGCCGACTATATGGCAATTCATGTCCCACATAAGCTTCAAATGCTTTATGGGCGACTTGCTGAATATTCCTAACTTCAGAATCAACAAAATCTGGATAACCAAATTCATCCAGGTAATCAGAAGTATTTTCACCGTTTTGTGCGACAATTTTCTTGTGCCAGTCTTGCGCTGGTTCCAACTGACCAATATTATAGAACCCTCCATCCACCAATTTCCCACCTTCTGCACCATAACCTACAACTTCAGCTACCGCAAATCGTATAGTATCGCCTTTATGTAAAACATAAGGTCCCCAACCAGTCGTTCGAGTTAGAAATGTTTTTGCCCGTTGTGGTTTCATACCTTTTGGTCTGTACCACCATTTTTCGTTCGGATAAGTCTCATTATAAAATCCACCAATCATGCCTCTATCTATTGCATTAATTACAACTCCTGCCCACGTTTTACTTTGAGTAACATTCGATTCACTAAGCCAACCCTGCTGCCCGGCAATAGTCCATGGTTGTAAAACATGGCCATTTTCATCATAGGGTTTGGGTGCCTTTTCTATATTAGATATTTCTGGATCACCATAACGAGATTCATTTCGATCTGGATTTTCCATATCGACTACAGCTAAATGATCAGTTGACCAATGGAGTACACAATATCCCGCCGCTTGGGGTGAACAAAGTCCTCCTCCATTTTGACCTGTCTCAGCAAATTCACGAAAATATGTTGGTTCGGGTTTTCCTGCAATAAGAGTATCTTTTTTAAACGATAAATCCATGGTATAGTGCAAAACATAATCAGAATCAAAAAATGCATAAAGATCCCCCTGTAAAATACCTGGACGTGTTATCCAACTTCCATAATTTCTTATAAAGCCATACATGGAGGGGGCAAAGCTATCCATATAATTTATAATTACGTCGGTCAATTTTTCATCATCCATTTCTATTGTACTTTCGTCACCATCGGTGTCACCTGTATAAACAATTTCATACTCATAAATAATCATATCGTTATAATCAGGATAACTCCATTGTCGGGATGTTCGAGTGACAGTAAGCCCAATACTGGTTGCCCATTTCGCTACTATGATTTGCTCAGCTTCATCTGGATCATAATCTGGATTTAAAGAACCGTCTTCCAGAATAGGATAGTTATCGATTTCGTAAAACTCTATCGGAAAATTCCATCTACCAATGGTAGGTACTGTGTTAGATCCTGTCCCGATACCTCCACAAACCGCTATAATCCAATTACCATCTTCATCGTAAGCACCAAAATAAAGCCCGCCTCCAAGACTACAATGTTGCCCATCGTATTCAATACCATCAAGAATTGTTTGAGATCCACCAGGCCACATCAAAACAGGAGAAGGAAATTTAGTAATGGCATCCATCCAGTTCGAAAAAGGCCTTCCTATAACACCATTATTATAAACTGTTTGCCATAAAATTCCTCTGTTATGAACTTTATATTCCCTAACTTGTGGAAAAATATTTTGAGCCAATATAAGCAAGAGTATTATTCCAAAAATAGTGAACAATTTATTTTTACTAAGTTTCATATGATAAATCCTCCAAAATTAATCCCCATTTATTCTAATTAATTTTTAAAATCTTAATTTTAAGCCCAATCGAAAATGTCGAGGTTTATTTTGTATAAAATGATAATCCCAACGCCTCAAATATGGAGCATATTCTGTTTCGTACAAGAAGTTTTCTGGATCTTGATGGTAACGCTGGACATGTTGCTTATTGTTAAACACCCAACCATAACTATATACTCTTTCATTAAGAATGTTAAAGCCATCCAAATAAATCTGCACATTATATTTTCCAATTCGAATGCCCTTCTGAATGCGAATTTTCATATCATGTTCATCCGGTGTACGCTGATTCATTTTCAACCCTTCTCCTTTTTCATCATAGGTATATGGTCTGCCAGACATATAACGATAGGTAACACTAAACAAAAGATTCTCCAATGGTCGAAATCCGCTAATACTGAATCCAAATTTATTTGGTGTTGTAAAAGTCAAATGGGTTACCAACTTGTGTGTGCGATCATAATTCAAATAAATATCTTTTGGATCTGGATATTCAACTGTATTCTCTTCTTGCTCACCTGTAGCTTCCACATAATTAATTGGCGCATCGAATGGTGAAGAAGATTTACCCATAGCTTTTTCAAAATTGTAACGAACTATCCCTGAAAAAATCCCTAGTGATTTTTCAAGGCTCAGATGAAATCCTTTAATCATTGCATAATCTACATTGTGGAATGTCTGATACGTGTTTTGGTTAGAATCAGTAAAATATGCAGATTCAAGAAGATCCTTTACATCTTTATAATAGGCACTTGCTTCAAATTTTATTCCCAATGGAATCATTTGAACTACACCTACATCATAAGCAGTTGTATTTTCCGGACGAAGGGTTGGATTACCCAATTGTATTACCTGGTTAGCAGTGTTTATTCTATTATAAAACACATAATTAAATGGCGGTCTTTGAGTAAATGTACCATAGTTTGCGTGAAAAACTGAACCTTCCGATATAGGAAACGATACACCAAATCTAGGTTGCAAACGTGTATATAATTCCGTTTTGCCTTTTAAAGCGAGATTCCGGTCATAAAAAGGCCCTCTTTCTTTATAGGGCTTTGTTGGATCATAATATGGATTTCTTATTGGAGAATATTTATCAAGATAATATTCAGTGTTAAAATCATAGAAATCAAAACGCAAGCCAATATTGGCAATCATACCTTCAAATTCCATCTTATCTTGGATATATATTGCGCCTTCGTAGGGTTTATTATTAAAATCTAAAATTTGCCTAGTTGATCCAACTGTAAAATTATATTCTCGAAAAACATCTAGATCATAATACTTAAATTGAACACCTGTTTTCATCAGATTAAATTTGTTGATCTGACTGGTCAAATCACCTTTGAACATGTAAGTTAAAGTATGTTCTTTTCCGCGGTTAGCAGCTTTAGTATCCCACAACCATCCTGTTCCTGGAAACGGCAAGGGATGATACCAGCCATTTCCAGAACGTTTTTCTGTATAATTGGATGTATCGGGATCCATATAAGCTGTACGTTCTTGCCATTTCGTTTCCAGAATATTAAAATTCATTTGCATAAAAGTAGCACGCGAGAAAACATGCATCCACTCCAAACCATAATTGTTCATCGTATTATCACGAAATTCTTGTCGGAATATAAATTCGGCCTGAAGTCCTTGATGTCCAGCGGTGCCCGCCTGAATATAATTGTTAGTTGTAAAATTGTAAATATATGATAATTTCAATTTATCATTACCACTCAGATGATAAACCAAATTAGAAATAATTTGCCGATTTTTATTCGGTTCCTGGATGGGAATTCGATAATGATTCAATTCCTGGCGTGCTGCAAGAAAAATCCTAGCCCTCCGAGATAGAGGTCCACCTGTAGTAATATCAAAACGAGTATCCAGTCTATTTTTCATATCCATACCCATCCGATAAAAATGATTCATATACTCAGCTTTACGTAATCGCGCTACATAAAGGCTATCTTCTCGGGTTTCGCCTCCAACCAGATAAGCCCATTCAGCCAAATTCGAAGTATTGGGATCCTGAGGATTGCTTTTTAGCCATTCTTCTTCATTTAAAAATAATGGATAAAATGGTTGCATTTCTGAGCTATAATAATTTCCTCCCTTCTCACCAACAAACATTCTGTAATATGGAAGAGTCGATGAAGCGTCAATTGTTGTAACCCATCGTTCTCCACCTTCACGTGCTACCATGTTGACAACACCAGACTGGGCGTTCCCATATTCGGCGCTAAAACCACTAGTATAAACTTCCACTTGCTCTATCGCTGATACCATTGGATTGAATGCTCGGGATTGATTTAGTGGATTAACCACTTCAGCATTTCCAAGAATGTAAACTGATTCTCCTTCACGACCACCTCTAAAATGATTATCTACTACGTCAGCCTGAAGATCCAAAATATCAGTCAAACTCGTTACACCTGCAATTCTTTCCCCTACCTCTTGCACAGTATAAGTTTGTTTTGTAGCCGTCAAATCAGGTTCAACGGGTTTTTCTGCAAATGCAATAACTGAAACCTCTTCACCAACAATTGTAGTTGACTCCATATTAAAATCAACTCGGGTAGTCTTATCCACATCTACTCTTACTTTTGTTTTAATCTGAGTCTTATATCCTACATAAGAAACTTTCACATCATATAGGCCTGGTCGTAAATTTAAAACAAAATAACTTCCATCTAAGTCCGTGTATGCACCGGTGGGATATTCCATTTTAACTGGCTTTCCATCAATATATCTAGTATCAATCAAGATATTCGCTCCAACAAGAGGTTCTCCAGTTTCTGCATCCTTAACAATGCCTGCTATTTTTCCAACGTTTGCTGCTATTAAAATAGAATTGATTAAAAAAAGACATAAAAAAACTATTAAAATTTTATTCATGGATACACCCCCATTTAATTTGTTTATTAATAGATTCAAAATTTAATTAAAGATCTTATATTTTATAATTTTACTTATATAATTTTATTTTTTATTAAATTTTTTAAAGAGCTATTATAAAATGTCAATTTATATTAATATTTTTATTAATTATTATTACAAAGAGGCATTAAATAATTACAAATATTACAAAGAGGCATTAAATAATTTTTAAACATTATGATATTTTAGAAAAAAGGTATATTTTAATTAATTTCATTTTCAATTAAGGTTTTATAAAACTCACCATTATTAAGTGTTGTGCATCTGCGTAATGATAAAATAAAATAATATTTTCTATAAGATTTCAAATGTTATAATTACTTATAGAATAAAACTTATTAAAACCTTCTTTAGAGAAATAGAAAATATTTATATTATAAATTACGTCATACATATTTTTTTATAAAATTAAAATTTACTTGAATTAAAAAATATTTAATAATTCCAAAAATGTCAAGCAAAATTATAAAGTTTAATATTAAAAAAATTTATTATTATATATCTAAAATAAACTAAATATTTAATAAAATATTAAATTTTATAAATTTTTAATATAGCTCCGCTAAGTCAATTACAAAAAAGAAACTTACACCTTTCTCCAAATTTTTTAAAATTAAAAATTTTTTTATTTTTTATTTATAATATATCATACAAATATAAAAAATGAAAAAAATCATTCGTTTTCTTGAAGTATTTGTAACATCTCTTCTGAATGCTGGCGAGCAATTCTTAAATGTTCTTTCATAGTATTATATGCACCTTGGGCATCTTGTTCTTTAATCTTCTCAACAATTAATCCATGGTAGGTTACTGTTAAATCTTTCGCAGATTTAATCCCTGCATAATTTGCTGCATTTATTTTGGGCATTAATCTGTTTATTGGATCAAGAATAATAGGCATTATTGGATTCTTACTAGCTTGAGCTATTTTTAAATGAAAATCACGGTCTAATTTCCCTTCTCTTATTGTATCATCTGGATCACAATTTTTAAGAGAACGAAGGTTTTCCTCAAGAATGGATATATCTTCTTCAGTTCGATTTTGAGCTGCTAATAATGCTATCTTTGGTTCCAACAACTCTCTTGCCTCTATTACATATAAAACATAATTTTTATCAAAATTTAAATCAAGATAACGTCTTATTGACCTGGAAACGAATTTAGAAGAATAATCATTAACAAAAATTCCGCTACCTTTTTTTATAGTAACTAACCCCTGAGATCTTAACATCTGAATTGCTTCTCTAAGCGCTGTACGGCTAACGCCAAACATATCGCAAAGTTCTTTCTCTGTTGGTATCTTATCCCCAGGTAAAAATTTCTTATCTAAAATTGCTTTTTCTATTTCTAAATATATTTTCTGACTTAGCGTTTTAGATGTACCTATCTTCCGAAATTTAACTGTATTTCTCATATTATATAATACGTATTATAATTTTCTATATAATAAAACTTACAATTTATTTTTTCAAGTAAAAAATAAATTTTTTAAAAAAAAATCATACAATGTGTTTAATTAGTAAAAATAAACAAATTATTTTTTATTAAAATAAAGATATATACTCATTTTTCATCAAATATTTTAATATTTAATATATTGATTGTTGTATATATGCATATCTATACAATATTTGACATGAAGTAAAAATATTTTTGATTTTTAAAAATTTTTACTATTAGAAAGTAAAATAAAAGTAAAATATAAAATTAATGTAACCTGCTGAATTCTTATTTTTTAAAATATTTTTTATTATATTTTTAAAATATATGAAAACTTTGAAAAATTATAGAATGACGAATAAATATTTACGAGTATTTTATATTTCAAATTATTTTACAAAAAATCTTTGTACTTTTACGTCTTTGTTGTTTACTTAAAAGCTTTCATTTTTTATTGTTCT
>CAYLYM010000107.1:0-13064 GCA_964387645.1 uncultured Calditrichaceae bacterium
GGAAAGAATTGGAATGCGTTTTACGTTGATGGAAGCATTTTAAGTGTTTCCTCTGTTGTGATGCTAAGTCAACAAGATTGGTGGTATATATATGCTGAGAAAGTTTTCCATTCATCTGATGGCGGAGCCAACTGGAAAAAAATATTAACCGCTAAAGATATATTGACTTATATGAATTTAAAACAGAAAAATGACAATATATATGGTTGGATTATCGGAGTTGGGGGTGTAGTTATAAAAATTAATCAAAATTTAACCGGTATATCTAAAATCAATTTTAATAAAATTATCAATTATAAATTATTTTCAAACTACCCCAACCCCTTCAACCCAACAACAACAATTACTTACGAAATTCCCAGAGCTAGCAAAGTCATTCTGACCATCTACAATACCCTGGGTCAGAAAATTAAAACGCTGGTGAATAAACAGCAAACCGCTGGCAGATACGAGTTGGTGTGGGATGGAAGGAATGAAACAGAGCAGGAGGTAGCTTCCGGAATCTATCTCTATCAGCTAAAAGCTGGAGATTTTGTGGAAACAAAGAAGATGATATTGATGCGGTAATAATTATTAAATAAAAAATAAGGCAGGTGCTCTGATGGAATGGGTACCTGCCTTTTTTATGTTCCCGAAAGGCAACATTTTGAGAGCGGATGTTGCCAGAGAGTGTCAAGCGGAAGGGGAATCAATGCGTGAAAAATGAATTAATTATTAAATTTAAACAAGCAAAATTCAGTAAAAAAAACCAATATCAGTTTAAGGAATTATCAGGGAGAAGTTGTTGAGACTTGGAAAACTGGAGCCACTATGTACCGATTCCCAGGGATAAATGCTCTGGATTTAATAGAGGAACTTAAAAAAAATCCAGATATTGAATATGTTGAACCGAATTTCGTTTTTCATGCGGATGTGGTTCCCAACGATCCCGAATTCAACAAGCAACGGGGGGGGTGAACAACACTGGCCAGACGGTTTGTGTATAGGATGCAGTTATTGACGCGACTGGAGCATGGGATATTGTGCAGGGTGATTCTGATGTTGTAGTTGGTATTATTGTAAGCGTTCGGTGAACCACGCTTTTATAAATTGCTCAAATTTGATAAATTTCCCCTAAAAATAAAAGGGGAAATCGGATGTCAACATCTAACTCCTCTTTTACTCACCTGTCGTAGCAGATGTTTACCGTTGTAGAGCGTTACTATAGCTCTGGTTTAACACATCTGCCTGCGGAACTGCCACATTCACCGAGGTCTCATCCGCAAAGGGATTGGGGTAGCCGGCAGAGAGGGTAAAGTCGGTGGGCAGAAGGTTGTCCTGCCGACCGATGCCGGTAATGGTAAACTGTGCCGTACCTTGGGCACCAGTCAGGGCGCTGTCCAGCAATTCACCGTTCCGGTAAAGGTACACCTCAACGGAGTCAAGCGGCAGGGCAGTGTAAGAATCGATGGTATGTATGGTTAATGTAACGGTCTGGGCAAAAAGAAAATGGGGTATGATGACTACAAGTAAAGTAAAAACAAGGTGTTTCATGGTTCGGTTTCCCGGTTATTTTTTAGGATTTTAAAAAATATTTTTAAATTTTTCCACTTACTTTTTACATAATAAACTCATCAATATGAATTCTAACTGCCGGGCATTAAATTACAAACACGAAGATCGGAGTTTTCGTTACCTTGCAATCATCGCGCACCTGCACTGGGCAGACGAAAAAGGCATAAAAGCTTATTGGAGGGAGTAACTGCATTCGATTTTGAATATTATGCATAGAAATCATTTGCATTTCATACGATACTATCGTATAATATTGTTCGGTTTTATACGATAACAAGCTATCAACATATAAGGATGTTATAATGGATATTGCCGAAGAATTATTTAAGTACAATCCCTGGTGGGAACAAAGCTATTCACCGCAATTTATTCCAAGGAGGTACTACCTCAATATCTTGCAAAAAAATTTGTCCAATAAAGATATCGTTTTGATAACCGGTTTGCGGCGGGTTGGCAAGACCACAATCATGAAGTTGTTTATCGCAGAGCTTTTACAAAAATTAGAACCCCGATTCATTTTGTACGTTTCTCTGGATGCCATTCCGTTAGAACCTTTTTCCATTTCGGACATCCTGCGCGCCTACCGAAAGGTGTTTCAATTATCTCTTGAAGAAAAAGTCTATCTATTTTTTGATGAAGTGGCCTTCCGCCCTAAAATCCACCAGGGGTTGAAAAATTTGTATGATCAGGAAAATGTTAAAATATTAGCCTCATCGTCTTCGGCCTCCATTTTGCACGACACAAAAGCGCTTTTGACCGGTCGTGCTCGAATTCTGGAAGTGATGCCGCTGGATTTTGAGGAATTTTTGGCGTTTAAAGGTCTAAAACCCCGGCGTTCGGAAAGTTATCTTCTGGAATCCCATTTTGAAAAATACATGCAAATTGGAGGTATGCCGGAGTATGTAATAACCGAAGATATTAGTTATCTGGAAAATTTGATTGAGGGAATCATTTATAAAGATATTATCGCCCTGCACGGATTGCGGGATGTAAGCGGAATTAAGGATATGTGTCGTTTGATTATGGAGCGCTCCGGCAAACAAATCAGTATTAATAAAATTGCCAAAGTCATGGGAGTATCTCCCGATACGGTAAGACGCTATCTGGAATACTTTCGCCAGACCTTTCTTATTTACACCATCGAACGTTGCGGTAAATTAAATGAACGATTAAGAGCGCCCAAAAAGATCTATGCGGCTGACGTGGGGATCCGCAATTATTTCACCGGATTCCGGGATAAAGGCGCGGTATTTGAGAATCTGGTTTATCTGAAAATAAAAAATCGGCAGCCGTGTTATGTTTATCAAAATGGATTGGAACTGGATTTTTACTTTGACGACACTTTGCTGGAAGTCAAATACGAAAAGGAATTGGAGAGTAAACAGGCGGCGTTCTTTCAGCAGTTTCCGGCAAAGCGCAAAATTAAAGTCGCCACAGTTAAGGATTACCTGAATTTAAATGTGTAAGGCAATTTCGTTTCGTAATACTTTCTTCGTTGGGGCATATCCAGAACCAAAGTTTGCCTGGGTATGAGTCATATCATTTTTACCTTGAATTAAATACTTCTTGGCAGAACTGTCATATTGCTAGTTTAACTGCAGGCGAAGACTGCACAGCTGAAGAAAGTTGTGTTGGCATTTTTTCTGATCCCTATAATGGCCATTTCAGCAACTGCAATCAAGACGCCACCAAAAGCAATTTCCAGTACAAAATGTGCTGCACTGATTCTAGTATGTAGTGCCCGATAAGTAATTATTTAGAATGTGGAACATTATCCACTTATTAGGATTGTTGTGCTTCAGTCGAAATAAGAGTTTCGGTACTTAATTATAGGTAGTAGATGGCTGTATATTGTTTTAAAATTATCCTTTGTTTTAGAACAAAGAGAGTGGTTTACTGGTTTGTGAAAGCACCCCCCAAAAAAAATTTTCTTTTCCTGTTAAATTTACTAATACTTTATCTAAGATTTTTTTTGATGCCAATTTTGTATTAAATCTTTGAAAATTTTAAAGAAAATTTAATTTGTGACGATAAGTAAATATAAGTATAAATGAAAATAAATAGATTTATTTTTATAAAATAATCTAAAGTTATATTGAATAAAATAGAATAAGACCGGTAGAATGGATAAGGTTCTTATTTTATTATTATTATTATTTGGGCATTGTTTTGCTGGAAATTATCTCTCGGTTAGAGATACTACTGTTCAGATAAATCAATCATTTCCTCTGGTGATTGAATTATCCAATACAGATTCTGTTATTGCTTTTCAATTTGATTTAGAATTGCCATCTTCAATTTTGTATGCAGATTCTTTTACAATAATCCCTCTTTTGAAGAACCATAAGGTACTGATAAGTCTTATTGGTTGTAATACGATTCGTTTTCTGTGTTATTCTATGAATAATCATCTCATTCCAGGCACGTCTGATCCTGTAATTTTGTTTACCTGCAAAACAGGAAACCAAACCGGGACGTTTGAAGTGCGGTTAAAAAATGGAGTAATAGGAAACGCTAAGTCTCGCGATGTATTAGATTCACTCCAAAATGGAATTATTAAGATTTTTACTCCCACTGGAATAGAAATTCCACATCAAGGCAAGAAGAACAAGCAATTATAAAATGTGGGTAAAGATTTGTAAAAGATGGATTTAAATTAAAATTACATTGATAAAATAAAAAATATTGGAGGGATTTATGCGTTATTGGATAACTATTTTGTTTCTCTTTATTTTTTGTTCAAATATTTTTAGCCAGCAGTCGCCCAAAAGATTTTATCTGGATCCATATAACCCGGAATATGCAGACAGTGTAATTCTGGTGAAATTCAAGCAAGAGACAGGGGCAACATCCTTGAAGAAAGCATCTGTTTCACAGGTTTTTCAGGTTATTAAGAACCGGCTTCGGGTACTTGAGGTCGAACCTGTTTTTCCGAATGCCAGAGCTCCCCAGATACGGTTATTCAAGGGGCCAGCGGGAAAAGAGCACAAAGTTCGTGATTTGCGTACTGTGTATAAAATCCGCTATGGAGATGCTGTTGATCCAAAAAAAGCGGCTAAAGAGATTGAAAAACTGGATGGTGTAGAATACGCCGAACCGGATTATTACTTTTACACGATGGGCTGGTTATATGATGAAAATACTATACAGTCTTCAGGAAGTTTTTCGAAGCCTGCCAATACTTACCCCGATGATCCACTCTACCAGAGCGGCGATCAGTGGTATATTGATGCGGTGAACGCCCCGGCGGCCTGGGATTCCACCACCGGAGACACTAGCCAGATTATTGGCATTATTGACACAGGTGTCGATTGGCATCATCCTGATCTTGATGACAATATCTGGGTGAATTGGGCTGAACTAAATGGTATTTCTGGCGTGGATGACGACAATAACGGCTATGTGGATGATATCCGTGGATGGGATTTTGTGAATAATGACAATGATCCCATGGACGATAACAGCCACGGTACTCACGTAGCCGGCATAGCCGCGGCAGAATCCAATAACGGTGTAGGCATTGCCGGGATTGCCTGGAATGCCCGTGTTATGCCAGTAAAAGTATTGCAAAGTTCTGGACGTGGAAATGCTAGCGATCTGGCTGCCGGAATTAACTATGCCGCTCAAAACGGTGCCACTGTGATTAACATGAGCCTGGGTAGTTATGCCGAATCCCAAACGGTGAAAATTGCCCTGGAAAATGCGTATGCTTATGCGATTTTGGTAGCAGCGGCAGGGAATGATAAATTCCCCATTGAAGGAAAGCCTGTAGCTTTCCCCATGTTTCCTGCATGCTATTCGTTTGTTTTAGGGGTACAGGCATCAAACCAAGTCGGTAAATTAACCTTGTTTTCTAATTATGATCCATCAGGTCCTGTTGAAATCAATAATGAATTTAATCATAATTATGAAATACTGGCGCCAGGTGTTTCAATTATGAGTTGTGTACCCAATGGTGGTTATAAAAAGTTTAATGGAACATCCATGGCATCCCCAATTGTTTCAGGAGCTGTAGCATTAATTAAATCCACAATTCCTCAAATATCCAATGAAGAAATATTTGTAAGACTAATCCAGGGTTCTAACGGTATTAACATTATGCAAAGTCTAATACTACAACCCGTGCCAGATTTGCATTTCGTTTCTTATACAATAACTGATACTCTGCCAGGTGATGATAATGATGGAAGAGTAGATGCTGGTGAAACAATTCAGCTCTATATAAACATCAAAAATGCCGGGGGAAAAGCAGATAGTGTTTGGACAAAATTAAAATTTGGTGAATTTGAGGATACAACTACAGCGAATATTATCAAGAGTACGAGTTATATTGGTGATATGTCTGCTTATGCTACACTTACTGGAGAACCTGATCCATTCAAAATTCAAATCAGTCCCAATGTAGTTAATGATAGAGATATTGTGTTTGAAGTGTTGATTGGGTGTTCTGGATCAAACGATACTGTAAAGCAAGAAATCATTGTTCATGTGGAAAATGGAGAAGAGCTTGCCGGAGTTATGGATACCACTCTGGTTTTGACTTCGGATAAGCTATGGTTAGTGTTACAGAGTTTCCGTGTAGGTGCAAACGGTAAGCTTATTATCAAACCTGGCGTTACTTTGAAGATTGGAGGTGGTGTTTATATTGATGTTAAAGGGCAGGTGATTGCTAAAGGTACTGCTGACAGTGTTATTACATTTACGTCCACGAACGGTACTGGCGCTGGTTTTTTTAGAAATACAGTGCCAATGGTTCCTGATACCTTTGTGTATTGCCATTTTAAATATCTTGGGAACCCTTTAGGGAAACCTGGAGATACGTGGGATCAAGGAGTTTTTTATGTTGATCATTGCTTGTTTGAGGAGATTACTCCAGCTCCGCAAGTCAATACGTCAACTTTAATCAGTGGTGTAAAAGAATTAAGGCACAGTATTGTCCGTAACATAAATGGAAATACTCCTTTTAGTACAAATTATGGTCAAATAATAGAAAATAATGTTTTCTTTAATTTGAGAAATGTTGAATGGGCTTTTCGGAGCAACCTTGATGGAGTTTCTGTGAAATTTAACAATTTCGTTTATAATAGTAATAATCAAACCTGGGGTGGTTCCAATCCAGACTATGCTGCTGTTTTTAAAATTACGACTAATAATCCAGACTTTCTATATAACAATATAATAAATAATGATAGATTTCTTTCGTCAAGTGGTACGCAAGATATAATTAATTTACCTAATCAATACTGGGGAATGAGTACAGGAGGTTATGAGGAACAACTTTGGGATTTTTGGGATAATTCAAGCCTTCCAATGTTTGATATAAATCCAGTATTAGAAATTCCTAATTCTCGGGCGCATGGTATAGTGTGGAAAGTAGAGATAAATGGAATTAATCCCCATGAAGAGCATCTTGACCCCATTGGTTCGGGAGTTTGCAGATTTGAAGTATATTTCAATCGTCCGATGGATACTACTTATACACCCTTTCTAACATTTGGTGTTCGTGAGCCATATACTCAGCACATTGTGCGGGATTCTGCACGATGGTCACCAGATTCCACTGTCTGGACTGCCTATTACACCGTTGGGCTGGAAACTGGGGATGGCATTCAGACTATCCGTGTTGCCAATGCTCGGGATAATGAGGGATTTGAAATTCCTATTGAAAACCAGCGATTCAAATTCGTTATTCAAGCAGCAGGAGCCGCAGCAACGGAATTTATTGCTACACCAGGTATTGGCAAAGTGGATCTTGCCTGGCCAGTTGCCAATACGCCTGATATTTTGGGCTACAATATTTACCGTTTTCAAAAACTTACAGATTCCACATATACAGATACTGTGATGATTAACTCCCAGCTTATCCTGGATAGTACGTATACCGATTTTGATGTAATACCCGACACTACCTATTATTATCTTTACACGGTAGTCGGTACAGATATGAAAGAAAGCGATTTTTCCAAATCCGTTGCTGCCATGCCTTACAATGCTTCTCCCGGAGACGCCAATGGTGATCTAACAATTAATGTACTGGATATTACAACTATTGTATCATATTTGCTGAACCAGAATCCCCAACCATTTATTTTTGACGCAGCGGATGTTAAAAAAGATGGAGAAATAAACGTACTGGATATTGTGACGGTGATTAATATTGTGATGGGTGGACAAATGCAGAAGATTGCGGCGAGTAATGATCAGGAAGAAAGTATGATTCTCTCACCCAACTATGTGCGCCTGGAAAATGTTAGTAACATTTCTGCTTTACGGCTAGTGGTTGTTGGAAAAAATCTTTCAAGAAACGATGTTAAACCAGGAAATCTATTAAAGAGAATGGAATATGCCTTTCATGTTAATAACGACACTCTGTATTTGGTAGTTTACAATTTGAAGAATGAAGGTTTTGCAAATGACGCAGGTGAATTGTTTAAATTAAGCAGGGGCGAAATTGAAAACGTATTAGATATTCAGGCAGCCGATAGGACAGGGCATTTCGTAAATGTTGAAACAGTGGGAACTGCAACACTTATACCCAAAGATTATATGCTGTTTCAAAATTATCCGAATCCTTTTAATCCAATAACTACAATTAAATATGGCCTGCCGGAACAACAGGATGTTAAAATTGAGATCTTTAATATCCTCGGTCAAAAA
Source organism: uncultured Calditrichaceae bacterium (assembly GCA_964387645.1). Classification (GTDB taxonomy): domain Bacteria; phylum Calditrichota; class Calditrichia; order RBG-13-44-9; family RBG-13-44-9; genus CAYLYM01. Next base: position 8,212 of record CAYLYM010000107.1, read on the forward strand.
ATCCGGACATTTGAAGTTAAAAATCAACCTGCAGGTTATCATCAATTGCTGTGGGACGGGAAAAATGATGACAATGTGCAGGTGGCTACTGGGCTCTATATTTATCGTTTAAAAGCGGGCAGGTTTGTTGATAGTAAGAAAATGTTACTTATTCGATAAGGATATAAAAAAAATAAAAAAATTGGATGAGCCATGAAAAAAGAAATGATCTTTGTCTTGATATTGTATCTTTTGGCATTTGTCCAATTAGGAATTGCACAAAACAGTATGAACATCAAAAGTATCTCCGGACAACCTGGTGATACAATAACAATAGAACTGGAGATTAATAACAGTGATGATTTCGTTGCTTTCCAGACAGATATTCAGCTACCAGATCAGGTGCAGTATCTTGTTAATTCCGCGCAATTAACCAATCGAGCTAACGGACACCATCTGTCTGCCAACCTGTTGACAGGGAATGTTTTACGGGTAGTTACCTATTCTTTAAACCAGACTCCTTTTATTGGTAATAATGGAAGTGTGCTTTATTTTCGGGTGATACTTGGTTCACAGCCTGGAAACTACACACTTACTCTTTTAGATCCAATTATCAGCGATGATAATTCTATGAATATTCTAAACAATTCTTCTGATGGAAGCGTAACTATTCTAGCTTCGGATATTCAAACTTCCACTTCCATTCTGGATTTTGGAGAAACTCCTCTTCAATCTTACATGGATCGTAGCTTTACTATAAGCAATTTCGGGAATATCGACTTGCAGATTTCCAAAATTACTACTGATAATAGCATATTTAAAATTTTAGGTGATACAGTTTTTACCATCCCGGCGGGTGGTAGCCGATCAGTGACTGTTCGTTTTCAACCGCATGTAAAGGGTACATTTACGTCTACATTGTCAATCCACTCCAATGATCCTGATGAGTCCTTCACTGTTATTAATTTGAATGCAGTGGCTTTTGCAATTAATGAGCTGCGTATGAAAAATATTTCTGGTCGTTCCGGATATCCCATCTGGATCGATTTTTCTATTAATAATATGGAGCCCTTTGTGGGTTTTCAGTTTGATTTAGTATTGCCATCGGTGCTTACTTTTATGCCTGATTCTATCAAGCTTACCAACCGTAAATCCGACCACGTGGTCAGTTTCAACATGATTACCGACAATAAGCTACGGGTGGTGGCTTATTCGCCAGGTAAACAGCCTTTCAGTGGATCGGATGGGAATGTAGTTTCGATTGGTTTTATATTAAAAGGAACCGGGGGAAATTACAACATTGGTCTGGAGAATGTCATTATCTCCGATGCAGAGGCAAATAATATTGTTTCTGCATATTATCCCAGTTATGTTAACATAAAATCTCCCAATATTTTTGGAAGTACAGCTATTCAATTTAGCGAAGTTTCAGTTCTGGATACAGCAGAAGTGGTTTATCCTATTACCAATAATGGGAATGATACATTAATCGTGCAAAACATAACATCAACGCAATCCTTTTTCTGGAATGATACTCCATTGCCGCAGATTATTCCACCAGGAGGGAAATACAATTTCATATTAAAATTTCATAACCTGCAAAAAGGGAACTATTCTGATCGTTTCACCATTCGTAGCAATGATCCTGATGATGATCCTTTCTATGTAGATGTTTTAGCGACAACATTTGCACCTAATTATCTAATTGTCCGAGATACCAGTTCTGCATGTGACGATACGGTAACAATAAAGATTGATGTGGAAAATTACGAGCAATTTGTGGCTTTTCAATTCGATCTAACCTTTCCAGACAGTCTAATTTATATTGATAACAGCGCCCGATTAACTTCCAGGAAGCAAGACCACTGTATTAATGTTAGTTTGATAAATGATCATACGATTCGAGTATTTGCATTCTCCATGACGCAAGCGCATTTCTTGGGAGATTCTGGTACTGTAACTGAATTGGATTTTGTGGTGCGACATATAACCGGAAACTTCCCCTTGATTGTATCAAACGCCATATTGTCGAATGCCAGTTCAGAAAATATTTTGAAAAGTGCTCAGAATGGACAATTGTATATATTTAATCCTTTAACTGGAATTGCTGACCAATTTACAAGTAAAATTCCCGAGCAGTTTGTCTTGTTTCAAAATTATCCCAATCCCTTTAATCCGGAGACACATATTCGTTTTGGATTACCAAGATCATCTCGAGTGCGGATTGAAGTATTAAATATTTTAGGACAACGGGTGGCTACATTATTGGATGCTTACAAACCAGCAGGTTATCATGAAGTTGTTTGGGATGCTTCTAACATGTCCAGTGGAGTTTATATTTATCGGATTAATACTAGGGATTATGTAAAAATGAGAAAAATGATTTTGATGCGGTAAAATTAAAGTGTTTCCCGAATAATACGGCAGGCTGCCTCCGGGTGGTCTGCCATTTTTGCTTTGAACTGAAATTATTCTCAACCTGGTTCTTCCGTGGATTTTGAAATCAATTCAATAACGGGTCTTTTCTCAAAATTTCATTGCCGCAAAATAGAGAAAATAAATTTCATTGCCTAATTGAATCGGTAAATATATATTTTGTGAACATTTGTTAAATTTCATTGATATGTATAATTGAGTCTTTTAGTAAAAAATGATTGTTAAAAAAATTGTTGGTTCATTGATGTATGTTTATTTGATGTGAGATTTTTTTAATCAATAGTAAAATGATAATTACTATAGAAATTTGATTAGATATTGAGTGCAAAGATGAACGATAATAAATCCTATATCAATCTTATTTTACTGATCTTTAAATGGCGTAAAGTTTACATTATTACTTTCCTGACAGTTGCAATAGTTTCCGTAATTATCAGCCTACTTTTACCCAAATGGTATCGCTCTACGGCCAAAATTTTGGTACCAAAACAGGAGAGCAGGGGTGTAGATATTTCGCAGTTTTTAGGTAATATTCCTTTGGACCTTGGTGCCCAACCTGCTTATGAAGTGGTTCGACTTAATGCTATTCTAAATAGCAGAAGATTATTAGATTCTGTTATTTATAAATTCAATTTACAAGATGTCTACGAAGAAAAGTTTCTATTTAAAACACGCGAAAAATTGAAAAAATATTTAGATGTCCATTTAGATTTTGATGAGTATTCTATTACAATTTCATTCATATATAAGAACGACCCTGAAAAAGCAGCCCAGATTTGCCAATATATTTTAGAGAAAGTTAGTGAAATAAATTTCGAGTTGGAAAAGGTTGAAGCTAAGAATAACAGAGAGTATATAGAAGGGATTTATTTTGAAACTCTTTCCAGAATTCAATCAACCGAAGATTCTCTTAAAAATTTTCAGGAAAAGTATGGGATATTTGAGTTAGATGAACAATTGAAAGCATCCATTGAAACACAGGCTTACTTTGAAAGTCAATTAAGAGAAGCCCAGATTCAATATAATCTACTGAGGAAAATAGCTGGTAAAGAGATGTCTCAATTGAAGGAATTAGAATTAAAAATTAATGTGCTGAAAAAGGAAATAGAAAATTTTCAAAACAAAAAATCATTTTACTCCATTTTTACACCATTAAAAGACATTCCAGACCAGGCTCTGAAGTATTATAAACTCAAAAGGGAAATACAAATCCTTGGGAAAGCGCTTGAATTTTTAACACCACAATATTTTCGAGCAAAAATTGATGAAAGACAAAACCAGAAAAGTTTTATTGTTCTGGATTATCCAGAAATACCTGAGTATAAATATAAACCCAAAAGAGCTTTTATTGTCATAGGCACCATTTTGAGTAGTATAATCCTGTTAACCATTCTTATCTGGACATTAGAATTCATCAACTACTTAAAGATTGAAAAACCAGAGTGGGTTAACAAATACAAACCCGTTTTAAAATTCTTTCGACTAATTTAAAATTAACCTATGAAATTTAGTTGGATTTCAGTATTTGAATATTCTTTATCCAGAATAATTCCAGCCTTTATTAATTTTGGTGTTGTTATTATCTATACCAGACTTTTCCCACCAGAAGAATTTGGTAAATATATCCTGATTTTATCAATTGTTTCGCTTCTTTCTTTATTTTCCACTTCATTTTTAAGACCCGTTATTGTAAGATTTTACGCACATTATCAAAATAAAAATAAAGTAACTGTTTTTTTTTCTACAGTAATTCTTATTTATCTGGCATTTTCTATAATATTTACTCTGGGAATATTAATACTCTATCTCTTGGGGAATATTCAAAATTATTACTGGTTGAATTTTATTCATATAATTATTCTTCTCTTTATTCTTACAAGTTTTTTTGAAAGTTTTATCCATATATTTCGAGTAGAAAACAAATCAAAATCATTTTCTTTTTTCTGGGGAATATATGTTTTATTTAGGCACAGTTTTGCAATACTTTTATGTTTATTATTTAATCCTACAATCAAAAATTTATTCATAGGATTTCTAATCGGCACATCTCTGATTGATTCAATACTTTTAAGTTATTTACTAAGAAAATATTCTTTTAAATTGAATCTAGTTGAAATTGTGGATATAAAACTCCTATTGAAATTTGGTTTGCCTTTAGTGTTTTCGAATGCAGCTTTTTGGACATTGACGTATTTTGACCGTTTTTTAATAGAATGGTTTCGTTCATCTGAAGAATTAGGCGTGTATGGATTAGGATTTAGTGTTTCAGAAAATGGATTAAGATTAATTTTTTCTTCTTTAATGCTTCATGTTTATCCTGTATTGTCTCATGTATGGGAAAGTGAATCTCAGGATAAGGCTGAAAATTTACTTTCGGATTTATCTGAAAATTATTTGCTCATAGCTTTACAAGTATATTGGGTAATATCCTTACTATC
>CAYLYM010000108.1:0-13010 GCA_964387645.1 uncultured Calditrichaceae bacterium
TGGAAAAGCTCTTTGACCACATCATTAACATGCTGGAAGAAAAAACAAAATAACATGGACAAAGGAGCAAATAAAGAAGACAACTCCCCCCAACAGGACAACGATGCGGATTTCTTTAACGAGGTAAGTAAAAAATACTATGCTGAGTTTTGGGATGTTTTTCAGATCTTCTAGTGAATAATTTGGGATTATTCTTTTCGTAATGGTTAATTCTCAGGTTGCAAAGTTACAATAACAACGTTGTTTGGATTTAAATATTTTCTGGCAGCTTCATGAATCATTTCGTTGTTTAACTTTTCCAGAAAAGGTTTGGGACCCGTTAGTATGCTCATGGGGTCCTCTCCGTGTAAATCACAGAATTGTAATTTGCTCAGCCAGTAACCGTTTTCTTTTAAATTTTTCTCGTGATCTCTCAGTTTCTTTTCTTTCACTTTGACCAGATATTTGCTCAAATCTCTTTTTAATTTGAGGCTATCGATTTGTTGAAAAACTATGTTTGTTAATTCTTTCATTCGATTCGGATCACAGCCAAAAGCAATGTCGATACGGTAACTTTCCCTGGGATATTGAGTGGTTGTAGCGCTGACAGATACGCCGTATGTACCACCGAGGTCTTCTCTTAGAACTTCACGTAATTTCAACTGTAAAACGTCCGCCAGGGCATCCATAATTTGTCGATTCTTTGCTGACCATTCGAATGGACCTGTGAAAACAATTTGAACCCTGCTTTTGGGTTCCAGTCCCTTTTGGATATATTTGCGAATAACACCTTTCGGTGGACGAATGCCGACATCTTTCCAGCTTTCCTGACGCTGCTTTGCAGGTAAACTGGCCAGATATTTGGTTGCGAATTCCTTCATCTGATTTAATTCAAAGTTGCCCACAAAATAGAAGGTAAAATCACTGGCATCAGCAAAACGGTCTTTGAAAAAGTCATACGACTTCTGTAAATCTAACTTTTCTAATGTCCTCTCGTTTATCGGTTGCCGGCGGAAATGATGTTGTGCCAGTGTTACAGTAAGGGTATCGTAAAAGGCTGATTCTGGGTCAAGGCTCCGATTTTTAATGAATTGGCTCAATCTCTTCTGGTAAGACAAAAATACCGTGCTGTCTTTTCTTGGGGCATGAAAATAGAGGTAAATCAGTTGAAAGAGCGTTTCGAGGTCTTGCGGAGAGGCTGAACCGCGCAGTCCTTCGTATAGGGAACTAATTGTCGGTGTTATCTGAACAACTTTACCAGCAAGTTTTTTTTGAAGTTCGATTGGCCCAAATTTCCCTAAACCACTCTGGCCAATAATAGCATCGGCGAAATGAGCTGGTATGAATATTGAATCCGGAACAAGGGAAGTGCCCCCGGGGCTAATGGCTGAAAACAGTACCTGATCATTTTTAAAATCAGTAGGTTTTAAGACAACTTTTGCACCATTGGATAATGTCCAGCGCGTGATACCAAGCTCTTCATCAATTTTTTCTTCAACAATAGAACCAGATTCAGGGAGGTTTTGAACGAGAGGTTCTTCAGAGACCTGTTCCTGGTAAGGTGTAATTTCCTTACAGGCGACTTTTTTGAACATTGCCATGAGTTCCTCTTCAGTCGGCATAACCAGACCTTTTTTTTCTGGTCCGCTCACCAATACTACACGATTTTTTTCTGTAATCCATTTTTTTGCTAATTGATTAATCTCTAATAGTTGAATGGTTGGTAAAAACTTCCTGGTTAATTCGTATTCCATTTCAATACCCGGGATGGCTTCGCCAGTTAGATAATGGCGAGTATATTCTGAGGCATAACTTCGAGATTCTGTTTTGTCTCGTTCTTTGTAAAGCTTTTCCATTAGGCGGAGAAATCGGGTTTTCTCTCGCTCAAGTTCGGTTTGGGTAAATCCGAATCGGCGAACTCTTTCGGCCTCAGTTAGCAGCGCTTCCAATCCACGCAGAAAACCTCTTTCGGCCACACTGGCCTGAAGAATATAAAAAGTTTTTCCCCGAACAAAATTGGCTGTTCCAGAAGAAGCAAAAATGAATGGTGGATCCGCACTCTGGAGTAATTCAGTCAATCGCCGATTAAACATACCATGGTAAAGGTTTTCGATGATGGAGCGCCGGTAATCTCTGGCAGTACGATTTTCTTCTTCAGGATGTTTGAAAACAAGAGCGATGTAACTGTTCGTTTCTTCTGGATCTGTGGTAATCGCAAAAAGCGTTTCATCATGATCTGGTACATCAAAGACTGGCCGTTCTCTGACTTTATTTCTGGAAGGAATATCGGAGAAAATATCTTTGATAAATTTCTCCACCATAGTTGATTCGAAATCACCTACTGCAATTACTGCCATAAGATCTGGACGATACCAATCCCGATAAAACTGTATCAGCGATGAATGTTTGAAATTTTGCAGTACTTCCAATTTACCGATTGGCAATCGCTCGGCATAACGGGAGCCTTTTAGAAGGATGGGAAATTGTTTGTCGAATATCCTGGCCGAAGCTCCGCGACCCAAGCGCCATTCCTCAATGATAACGCCACGTTCTTTATCAATTTCTTCTGGATCGAAGGTAACATTGGCAGCCCATTCCTTCAGAACTTCTATGGCCGTTCGTAATAATTCTAAACTATCTGTAGGTACTTGCAGCATATAAACAGTTTCATCAAACTGTGTGTAAGCATTAACGTCGGGACCCAAACGCATGCCAAATGATTCTAATACATCGATTAATTGATTTTTTTTATATTTCTTTGTGCCATTAAAGGCCATGTGCTCCACAAAATGAGCCAGACCAAGCTGGTCATTATTTTCTAACACAGAGCCGGCATTGACTACCAGGCGAATCTCTGCACGTCTTTCCGGTCTTTTATTTTCTCGAATATAATAAGTAAGCCCATTATTTAACCGGCCTATTTTGACTTTAGGATCAACTGGTAAAGGCTCATCTAATTGGACATCGGGTAAAACAAATTGTTTATTACCAATGGCTGAAGTGTATTGGCGCCCCTCAATTGCAGTAGATTGTGTTATTTCAAGAGCCTTTTGTGAATAGGCATAACCCAGAAGGAATACAAAGGGTAATAAAAAGGCAGACCATGCAGGGCATTTAAAAAGCCAATGTGAGCTGGAAATTTTCCGGATAAATAGAATCATTTTTTAGTCTCCAATTTGATGCCCATCAGAGAATATTTTTAAAAATCTAAAATTAATATAAAATTGCTTGGGTGAACATATTTTTTTTGATTAAGTTTTTTATTCTAAGAAATTATAATTCAAAAGATTTTTTAAAAGTTATTTCTCTGTTAGGAGGGCCTCCAGCTACGAATAATGTTGAGATTATTCATGTCAGGTGTGGCTTCTGGGTACAAAAAATGTTAAAATTATTCATAATAGAATTGATTTCCAGCCGTGAATAATATCGAGATTCGGGGCAGGGATGTCCGTCAAGTTACCGGGCAGGCTAGTCCGACTGCAATACATTCCAACAGGCCCCTTCTATGATTTTGAATAATTTTAAAAAATCATTTTTCGGATACGAGATAATAATCGTTATATTTTTTAAATTTGTGATAATTGTGACAAAATTTAAAATTGATTGCCATGGATATGTTCTAAAATTTAAATTTTATAAGTTAATTAAATAAAATTTGTATATTAAAGTGAATATTATTTAGGAGATGGAATAATGACCAATTTTGAATCAGATATGCTTTCTTACAAAAGCCGGCATATCGGACCTGATGAAACTTCGCTAAAGAAAATGTTAAAGGAAATTGGTTGTGACTCGTTAGATCAACTTATTGATGAAACTGTACCTTCCAATATTCGATTAAAAGAACCGCTCAATTTACCAGAAGCAATGAGCGAGTATCAATATTTACAGGAAATTGCGGAAATTGCCAAAAAGAATAAAATATGGCGTTCTTATATCGGCTTAGGATATTATGATTGTATCACCCCTTCAGTGATTTTACGGAACATTTTTGAAAATCCTGGGTGGTACACCCAGTATACGCCCTACCAAGCGGAAATTTCCCAGGGAAGATTGGAAGCATTATTGAATTTCCAGACGATGGTATCGGATTTGACTGGCCTGCCAATTGCTAATGCTTCGCTATTGGACGAGGGAACAGCCGCTGCCGAAGCCATGACCATGCTGCATCGTCTACGCAGCAGAGAGATGCAAAAAAATGGGGCGCATACCTTTTTTGTAGATAATGGTGTTTTTCCGCAAACCAGGGCAGTATTAAAAACTCGGGCCAAACCGTTAGGCATAGAATTGGTGTTTGGCGATTTCCAATCTTTTGAATTTGATGGTCAGGTATTTGGCGCGTTGGTGCAATATCCGGCGGAAGATGGACAGATCCATGACTACCGTGAATTTATCGAGCTGGCTCATCAAAATGGGAGTCTGGTGACGGTGGCTGCTGATTTAATGAGTCTGGCCTTACTAGTACCTCCAGGAGAGATGGGCGCTGATGTGGTGATTGGATCAAGTCAGCGTTTTGGTGTGCCATTGGGATATGGCGGTCCGCATGCTGCTTATTTTGCTACCCGCGAAGAGTTTAAACGACAAGTACCGGGTCGCATCATCGGTGTTTCTATCGATCGTCATGGAAATCCTGCCTTTCGGATGGCTCTGCAAACCCGAGAACAACATATCCGAAGGGAAAAAGCCACTTCCAATATCTGCACGGCACAATCCCTGCTGGCTATTATGGCGGGCATGTATGCGGTGTATCATGGACCGGAAGGATTAAAAGCTATCGCTAATCAAATCCATCAACTGACTCGAACACTGGACGAGGGAATTCGTCAACTCGGTTTTAAACAATTGAATAGCGCTTACTTCGATACTTTAAAAATTGAGGTTTCTTCTGACCAGCTTGATAAAATCAGATCGGCAGCAGAAAAGGCTGAAATAAATCTACGGTATATGGCTAACGAACAGATTGGTATTTCCCTTGATGAAACCACTGGATTAGAAGATGTACAGGACCTGTTAAATATATTTGCTGTGACTGTCAACAAAACTATTGAAGCTGTTCAGATTCAAAGTCAACTAGATGAGGGTTATGCATTTCCAGTTAACCTTCGTCGAAACAGCGATTTCCTGATCCATCCAGTTTTTAATTCCTATCACACTGAAACTAAGATGTTGAGATACATTAAGCAATTAGAGAATAAAGATTTATCTTTAACAATTTCTATGATACCGCTGGGTTCTTGCACCATGAAATTGAATCCCGCCACAGCGATGATTCCAGTGAGCTGGCCAGAGTTTGCCAGAATTCATCCTTTTGTTCCGCTTGAACAAGCCCGGGGATATCAAGAAATCATTGAAAAATTAGAAAATTATCTGTGCGAGATAACCGGTTTCAGTGCCGCTTCATTGCAACCCAATTCAGGAGCGCAGGGTGAATTCACCGGGTTAAGCGTGATCCGGGCTTATTTTGAATCGAAAGGCGAAGCGCATCGAAATATTGTGCTCATACCTGCTTCGGCACATGGTACCAACCCTGCCAGCGCTGCCATGGCCGGGATGAAAGTGGTGGTGGTTAAATGCAATGAAAAAGGCGATGTAGATCTGGAAGATTTACAGGAAAAAGCCGAACGAAACCGGGACAACCTGGCTGCTTTGATGATTACATATCCATCCACCCACGGTGTTTTTGAAGATGACATCAAGGAAATATGCCGGATTATTCATGAGAATGGCGGGCAGGTTTATATGGATGGCGCCAATATGAATGCCCAGGTAGGTTTAACGAGTCCTAAAGAAATTGGAGCGGATATTTGCCATCTGAATTTACATAAGACATTCGGCATCCCGCATGGTGGCGGCGGTCCTGGAGTCGGTCCTATTTGTTGTGCCGAACATCTGGCGCCCTTTTTACCGGGACATCCTATCATTCCAATTGGAAGCAAAAAAGCCATCGAAGCTGTAGCTTCTACTCCCTGGGGAAGTGCCAGTATCCTATTAATATCTTACGCTTATATTCGGATGATGGGAAAGGAAGGGCTTACTAAAGCCAGTAAATATGCCATTCTGAATGCCAATTACATTAAGGCGCGTTTGGAAAAATATTACCCGGTGCTTTACAGTGGCAGTCGCGGAAGGGTTGGGCACGAGTTGATTTTTGACCTGCGGCCCATTAAGCGAAATCTGGGAATTGAAGCAGAAGATATTGCCAAGCGATTGATGGATTATGGTTTCCATGCGCCTACCGTTTCCTTCCCAGTGCTGGGAACATTCATGGTAGAACCGACAGAAAGCGAATCGAAAGATGAACTGGATCGCTTCTGTGATGCTATGATTTCGATTTACCATGAGATTGAAGACATTAAAGCAGGCAAGGCGGATCCCCAGGATAATGTTTTGAAAAATGCACCGCACACCGCTCGTGAAATTGCCAGTGATGAATGGAACCATCCTTATTCAAGAAAACAAGCAGCCTTCCCGGCAAAGTATGTGGAAAAAAATAAATTCTGGCCAGCCGTGGGGCGAATCGATCATACCTATGGCGACCGCCATCTGATTTGCACCTGTCCGCCAATTGAGGCTTACGAATCGGAAGATTAATACAATACAATACCCACAGCATTTTCCTTTCGGGTGTTGATAACTTGCCGACCAGTTTCGGCAATCTCAATCGACATGAAAAAACAGTAATTCGCTCCATAATATTGAAATTTTTGAATAACCATTTAAAGCTTTTATGTTCATTGAAAAAGTCTATGGCTCAGGTATTTGCATAAATAACCATAGTTAGCTATAATTGGATTTTTGATTTTATAATTAATTTTGATTGTACAAAGAAGAAGGCACAGTATTGAGATTTAGGGCTTTCGCTTTGGCCATCTCATCTTTATCTCGATAAATAGCAATTCGGTCAATACCAAAGCCTACAGATCTGCCACTGATATAAATATCGTTAATGCCTTTGTGTAGGTAAAAGCGCCGAATTCCCCAGTCTAACCAGGTAAATCCTGTACCATCTCGGTGAGAATCGCCCATCCGAGAGATTCGCGTACCCTTTTTGGGGTCTGGTCGAAAACCAACCAACGAAATCCAGGCGTCATTGTCTCCATCTACTTTTTTATGAAAGTTGCGGGCATTCACCTGATAAAATCCAGGATGTAATATGGCTACTCTTATGATTAACCATTCTTCCTGCGGACCTTGCATGACAAAAAGTTCATCATGATTGCCACCCAGCCCTTCAATACTGCGGCTGCGGTTGGGGCCCTGCCACACTAAATAACCTTTTCCAGTGAATCCTTTTGGCTCAGTTCTAAATTGCCAATATTCGTGGTGATCAATCTCTTCGGCTTCCACCACCACAAAACCATCTTTTTCGACCCAGATTTGTTCCGGATAGAATTCGGTATCTTTTAGAAAGTCCTCAGGAACATCGACCGTACCATCGTTCAAGGTTTCTGGTGGGCCGTCTCCCTGGGGTTTTGGTTTCTCTTTGAGAAAAAGAATTTTATCCACCCGCCAGTTGGGATATTTCCGTTTAGGTGGTGGGTTGTCCGCATGTTCAGGTTCCGCCCCCTTCACCAGAAACAGATGATGCCAGCCAGGTTGACCGACAGTGATTGTTGCTCTTCCTGTCATTTTTATGTTGTTGGGTGTTCTGTAAGATATCTGGTTTGTCCAGGCCAGGTTATCTGGAAATTGGACAGTAAAAAATTTCTCGTCTCTTTTTATCTCTTTTGCATCAAAAAAGACTTTTACCTCATCCGCCCCCGAATCTCCGGCGTTTTTGCCCAGAAACCATAACTGATAAGTCCCTGTATGGTAAAAATAAATCGCATAATGAAGATGATCGCTCCACTCACCATAGCGAATCAGCATAGCATTGCCGTACTGACCTTCGCTTTCTTTCCAGGGTGGTCTGCTTACAATCATTCCCATATCGTCGTACAAATAGGGCTCGCAAACCAGGACCGGAATTTGCACTTCACGAAATTTGTTGCCCACTACTCCTGAAGAAACTGATTCTGATATCACTATCAGATCATAGCCCTGGGCGTCTAAAGCTCGTGCTTTATCATCATCAATGATATTCACTATCATCCCTAAATTTCTTAGGTGATGGATAATTTGCTGGTCCATTTTTCCTGGCCTGGTGGAATTGGCCAGAAGGATCGCTTTTTTTTGTTCAGGTGCACCAGAGATCATCCATTCCACCAGATGTTCAAACAATGCCCAACCTGCTGGAGTTACCTCAGAGGTTCTTAAAAAAAATCCAGCCCGGCGAGAAGGCGCAATCAATCCAGGCATGGAATCATATTGATCGTAGGTAAAAATCGCTGCCTTGTCAGGAGCACTTCGAACACTGGCAAGAATCTGAGCAAACTGGTTGGGAAATCCCCAATTGAGAGCGCCAGATTTTGAAGTGACTTTCACGTTTCCTATAAATCCCTCTACTGCAGGATGATTCGGTGTTTGTATGATAATAATGCTATCTTGAATCATCCCCATACCCTGATATTCGATATTGACTGCATTGCGACCCTCTACTTCTTCCCAGGGGCCTACATTGTTAGTGTAATGTTCAGCTTCAATCGATACAACGCCATTTTTTTCAATAAAAGTGTATTTTTTTGCAAAAACTCCGGGAAATAGCAGAAAGATCAATAGAATAATATTTAATATTATCTTTCCCAGAAATATGTGTGATGCCATTTTCATTCTCCTACTCATTAAAATCAAATTTATTTAAGATGGTGCTTTACTTCATTTTCCAGGAGTTAAAGTTTTTTATCGTGCATATATTGCAATTTTTATAAAAAGGTTTTCTGCTACTTTATTTCAGAAAAAATTATTTGTCCAATTTTTATGAAAACCTTTTAAAAAAAACAAAGTAATCACTAAATATTTTCAAATGTTCAATACAGATTTAAGCATAATTGAGGAAAAATTCAATAAATTTTTAGCACAGATATATAATTTGGGAATATTTTTTTAGATAAATAATCCAAAGTTCTTTGTATATTTCACACTTCAACTGAATGTTTTACGGTTACAAAATATTAAATGAAATAATAAATCTATGTTTTAATCGAAATGCCTATCTGCGTCTTGATTGTAGTTTCTCTGAATACCACCAATAGGTGAGAAAAAATACGACCACCGTTACCACCACCCCTCTTTTGAAGGGGAAAGTTGTATTCCCACTAAAATAAAAAAACAGCAAAACCAGGAAACTAATTACACTACAAATCATTATGACAACAGCTAATCCACGCAGAAATTTCAATTTTTTAGTGGGAGGCGGGGCTGATTGAACTTCGTATTGAGCTTTTTTCATCTGGTAAGTGAAATATCCTTTAACAAATTTCAAAAAGCGATCAATCAACCAGAATAACAGAATAAGTAAAATAATCCAGGTTAGAAAACGTGTCATATTTGTCTAACTCTTTTCTTTTTTCTTTTTTCTATTTTATCATTTTTTATTATTAATCTTTCTTATCTCGGGTAATCAACTCTATTTCGGTAGGAATATATTTGGGTATCTTTTTACCTTGAATAACCTTTAGAGCATATTCCATGGCTAATTTTCCCATCTTTTCTGGATGTTGTGCCACAGAGGCCTCCATATTACCAGCCTGTATTTCTTTTCGGGCTTCATCGATGGCGTCAAATCCGATAATTTTTATTTGCCCGCTTTTTCCAGCAGCCGCAATAGCTTCCATGGCTCCCAGAGCCATCAGGTCATTACAGGCAAATATGGCTTGTAAATCTGGATGAGCTTGCAATAAATTTTGCATCACATTAAATCCCTGGTCCCGTTCCATATTGGCAGGCTGGGAAGCCACGATTTCGATTCCCGGATAGGTTTGCACAGCATCTTTAAAACCGTTCAATCGATTATCTGAGGTTTCATGTCCGGGCACGCCTTCTAAAATTGCGACTTTGGCTTTTCCATTGAAAATTTTTGCTACATATTCACCAGCAATCCGACCTCCCTGGTAATTATCGGATCCGATGAAAGTGGCTGTTCGAACATTTTCGGCTCGGGCGGCTTCTTCATCTAAACGGGTATCTATGATAAGAACAGGGATGTTGGCGCGATTGGCTTTCTTTACAGCAGGGATCAGTTCTTTGGATCCACTGGGAACTAGGCAGAGTACGTCGATTTTAGTCTGTATTAGATTTTCTACGATCTGCATCTGTTTTTCCACATCGATTTCGCGTTCGGCAGCCTGAACGACAAGGTCAATATTTAACCTTTTTGCCGCTTCTTCTGCTCCAGCTTTCATGTCAAGGAAAAAAGGACTGTTGAGAGTTTTAACAACCAGAGCAACCCGATATTTCCCACTTTGTTCTGAAAATTTTTGGTTTTTCTGACAATTGAAAAATAAAAACAGGATACCAATTAGAATTGTTGTAAAAAATCTTCTCATCACTTTAACCCCATTTAGCTTTGTTTTTTTAAAATAGTATCTAAAAGAACAGCTACAATAATAACTGAGCCAATGATAATCTGTTGCAAGTATGAAGAAACACCTAAAAGATTCAGCCCATTACGAAGTACGCCCATAATCAGGGCACCAATGAGGGTGCCTGACAAAGTGCCTTCTCCGCCCAAGAGACTGGTGCCTCCGATGACCGTGGCAGCAATAGCGTCTAATTCATACATAATTCCGGCTATGGGTTGGGCGGAATTCAATCGAGCGGTGAGCAAAACTGCCGCAATTGCGCTGGTGAGACCAGAAAGAGCGTAAACAAAAGTCTTGTGAAATTTGACATTCACTCCTGAAAGGCGAGTAGCTTCTTCATTTCCGCCTATGGCATAAGTGTAGCGGCCAAATTTTGTTCGGGTCAAGATTACAGATGCCACAATATAGACAGTGACCATAATGATCAAAGGCATGGGAATGTTGAACAACTTTCCAGTAGCGAGCCAGCGAAACCCATTGTCGAACCCTGATATGGGACGTCCCTGTGTATATACCAGAGCGGCACCTCGCGCCACACTCATCATACCTAAAGTAGCAATAAAAGGAGGAAGATTTCCCAGGGTAATCAATAATCCGTTAATTGTTCCGCAAATTGTTCCCACCAAAAGTCCTGTCAAAATAGCCAGGGGAAAGGGTAAATTTGCGTGAAGCAAACTTGCCATTATCACTCCGGCAAAAGCGAGAATGGAACCAACGGAAAGGTCAATGCCTGCTGTGATAATGACAAAAGTCATTCCAACGGCAATAATAGCGTTTATTGAAGATTGCTCAACGACATTAAGAAGATTAGAAATGGTTAAAAAGAAGGGTGACAGGATTGATAGGATGAATCCAAGAATAATTAGGCCAAATAAAGTTCCAAACTGTCTACTGTGCCGAAGTGTAAGAGTTTTCAATTTCATGTAATCTCTCCCAGTGCTGTTGCCAGAATTTTTTCTTGTGTGGCCGATTCAGCCGAAAACTCACCGCAAATTTCTCCATTGCGCATCACCAGAATACGGTCACTCATTCCCAAAATTTCGGGCAATTCAGAGGAAATCATAATGATTCCAGCGCCTTCTGCGGTCAATTGATTCATCAGTTTGTAAATCTCAATCTTAGAGGCGATATCGATACCCCGAGTAGGTTCATCGAAAATGAGAATTTTTGCTTGGCGAGCCAGCCATTTAGCCAGGACCACTTTTTGTTGATTGCCTCCACTAAGATGCAAAGTTCTCTGTTGAATATGAGGGGTTTTTATCCTGAGTTCACGAACGTATTTTTCTGTCATCTGCCTTTCAGCCTGTTTTTGTATTAGACCCATTTTGACCAATTGATCCAGATTGGGCAAACTAATATTTTCTTTAATAGAAAGCGATAGAATTAATCCCGATTGTTTACGGTCTTCGCTTAAAAAACCAATACCAGCATTCACGGCTGCAGCAGGGGATTTGATACGAACGGGTTTATCCATTATGCGGATTTCACCGCTGTCGATTCGATCGGCTCCAAATATTGCTCTGGCCAGTTCAGTTCGGCCTGCTCCCATCAATCCGGCGATACCCAATATTTCTCCAGCCCTTAATTCCAGATGGATGTTTCTCAATTGATTGCCTCTATTCAATCCCTTTACGAAGAGTAGCGTTTCACCAATTTCGCCACGAACTCTGGGATAGTGGTCTTTTATCTCCCGGTTGGCCATTAAACGAATGAGTTGACTTTTACTAACTTTTGTAATGTCGTATGTTCCAATATATTTCCCATCTCTTAATACCGAAACCCGATCACCAATCTGGAAAAGTTCCTCCAGACGATGGGAAATGTAAATAATGCTAACACCTTTTTTCTTAATAATTCGAATTGTTTGAAAAAGTGTTCCTATCTCATTTTCCGTTAAAGCTGAGGTGGGCTCATCCATAATCAAAATTCGAGCATCGAAAGCCAGAGCACGGGCAACTTCTACCATTTGTTGTTGCGCCACACTCAAAACTTTAACCGGTAGGTCAGGGTCCAGCTCGAGCCCTAATGAATTGAGAACTTCTTTAGATTTTTTTTTCATTTCGTCACGATCGAGAAATCCTGGCCGACGAGTAAATTCCTGACCAAGAAAAATATTAGCTGCAACAGAAAGGTGAGGAACCAGGTTAAATTCTTGATAAATAATTCGAATACCTAAATGTTGCGCTATTCTAGGATTTTTAATATACACCCGGTGTCCATCTAAATAAATTTCACCGTCATCTGGCTGGTAAGCGCCGCTAAGGATTTTCATTAATGTCGATTTTCCGGCACCGTTCTCGCCTAAAAGAATGTGGACTTCCCCTTTACGCAAATTTAAATCAACTTTATCAAGTGCTTGAACACCTGGAAATGATTTTGAAATTTTTCTCATTTCTAGTATAAAATTAGGAGAAACCAATTGATTCAATTCCTTAAAGTTTTATTTAAAACTAAAAAATTTAATTTAAAATTTTATGTTTTATACATGTTAAAGTCAACTGCTTTTCAAAACATTCGATATTCAAACGAGGTTTATTCATAAAACTTTAAAAACAGCATCATGAATGTCAG
>CAYLYM010000109.1:0-12873 GCA_964387645.1 uncultured Calditrichaceae bacterium
TGTTTTAAATTTGGAGGCTTATCCTTTATCTTTTATCTTTCAATTATTTTCTTCGTGAAAAATCTTATTTTGGACAAGAGTGAAACAAAGAAAAAAATAACTCAACCACAAAGAAATACTGGAAATAGTTCGGAAGTTTACCTATTTTTATTTTGGTAAAAAGAAAAACGGTAGGTTAAATGTAAGGAGAATAGGATTTGAGTGACAGCACAAACATCAAAGAAATTGTAAAACGATTGGAAAAACGGGTAGCAGAAGAATCGATTAATGAAACTGACATGATTACGCTTGGCCACTATTATTATCTGCAGGGTCGTCTGAAGGAAGCAATTGATACTTTTCAGAATATCCTCCAAATTCATCCACATTTTGCCCTGGTATATTACCATCTGGGTTTGGCTTATTTTCGGGCAGCCGATTTAAAAAAAGCCAGGGAATCCATGCACAAAGTCATTGAGATTGACGAAGATTTTACCATGGCCTATTATTGGCTGGGTTTAATCAACTTTCGGGCTGGTGACAATCAGGCAGCAGTAGATGCATTATTGGCTTGCCTTAATAAAGACCCAGGACATTTGATAGCTTTGTATGATCTAGCTGTTATCTATCTGGACATGCGCAAGTATGAAGATGCAATCAATACCCTGAAGAAGCTTTTAAAAGCCTATCCAGACCATGCAGCAGGTTACTATCAGATGGGAATGGCTTATAATTACCTTGAAAGGTATAATGAAGCACTTTTCTACTTCCGGAAGACAGTTGAATTAAATCCGAAAGACACCGATGCCAGACGCATGATTGAGTCCATTGCCCACTTTACTCAATATCCCGAAGGCCCTATTTAATTGTCAAGAAGTGTGTCGGTTATGATTCGTTTTGTCCGACATTTTTTCATAAATTACTATTTACAAGGGGAAATGGAACATGGCAAAAAATGTTTTACGCATTGGTGTCTTCGTTTGTGAGTGTGGTCTGAATATTGCAGGAACAGTTAACACCGAAGAAGTAGCCCGCTTTGTCGAAACACTGGATGACGTGGTTGCAGTTATCCGCAACAAATACACTTGCGCTGATCCTGGACAAAATGAGATCAAAAAAGCTATCGTCGAACACAAGTTAAATCGTGTGGTTGTGGCTTCTTGCACACCTAAAATCCACGAACCAACGTTCAGAAAATGCATGGCTGATGCGGGTTTAAATCCCTATTTAATGGAAAAGGCTAATCTCCGGGAACATTACAGTTGGGTTCATCAATTAAGCTCTAACTCAGCCAGATTTACGTAATAGGAATATTGATATTAGACTATTAGAAAATTTATTTTTTGTCATCTTCATAAAAATTATTTTCGATAAGTTCTTCAATAGCCTTCATAGCTTCTTCCTCGTCTTCCCCTTCAATGATAAATTTGAGTTTGCTACCTTTCTCAGCAGCCAGTGTAATCACCCCCATAATACTCTTTCCATTAACTACATACCCATCTTTAGAAATCTTAATTTCGGAACGGAATTTACCCGTGGTTTTAACCAATAAAGATGCTGGCCTGGCATGCAATCCGTTTTCATTCTTTATGATAAGTTCTTTCTCAATCATGAATAATAATTCGATTTTGATATAATTGAATTCACTTTAAAAAGGATTTTTTAGTCACCCTGAACACAATCGAAAGATCTCTAACTTCTTAAGAATCAAGAGAATCTTCATTTTGTTCTGAATAACATTTATAAGCAAACTACCTTCATAGAGTGAACTTCTCATTTAAAATTTATAAAATTCGTTTCTAATAATTTTATGACCGGAATTTTCATCCCCAAATTTATTACATGCTATAAAATGTTTTAATTTACCACTTACACAATTATTGACAAAAATAATTCCAATTATAAAAATAATATACCAACAAGCATAAAGAAAGTAAAAGACGCAAGACAAACAAGATAAAAATTGTTGATTAGTTTGTTGAAAATAAATGCATACAATGTAGAGAAGAAAAAAATTAAGACCAGTTCTTTCTGAACATTATAAATACTAAAAACATAAACAATAATGAGGAATAATATTAATATTAAGAGCAAGTTTAAATATATTTTTCTTAATTTTTCGAAGCGGTGTTGGCCAAGGTATTTATATATATCTATTCCATACTTATATCCTTCGATAATGCCATTATATCGAAAATAAAGATGTGGAATGTTGTACAAGAGAAAAGTTAAAACCAGGGCAGTAAATTTTAGTGGAATGGAGGGAGCTAAAAAAACACCAACCATACCAAAGATCAAACTTGTTGGTTTGATGGTTGCCCAGAAAAGACGATCTCCTACTGCTCCCAGAGGACTTATAAGTAAATCTTTTATTTTAGAAAGTACTTCTGGATTAGGAGATTCGCCTCTTGCAACCATTTCCTCCAATTTAATGGAAACACCTAAAGCATATGAGGCAAAATAGGGATGTGCATTGAAAAAGCGAAGATGACGCTTAAAAAATTTTTGTTTATCCTCATTTTGTGGATATAGCTTATTTAATATTGGGAACAAACAGGTGCTGAAACCAATACTAATCAGGCTACGGAAGTTCCAGGCTGCCTGAACAAAAAAGCTGGCAAAAAACACTTTAAAAAAATCCCAACGAGTAATTTTTTTAATTTCCTTTGTCCTAGTACTAGTACGTTCTGTCATTTTTTTTATCTTGATTCATACTTAAAGCATCTTTTATTAATGGAAAAGCCATGGCCAAACCAATGCCCAGAATAGCTGGTTTTACTACAATTAACTGATGTTCGAAAAAACCACCAATTTTGGGAATAAAAATGGGTAATATTTGTTGAGATATTAGCAAAACCATCCAGGTAAAAACAAACATTATTAAAAAATACAAAATTATACTACCTGCTTCCAAAAGTAGTATAATTTTGAAATTTTTATTTTCGACTTGTTTAATAACCATATTCAATGTTTTACCATTTATTTTGCGATAAATAAGTGTGATTTGAGCGCCAAGATAACTAACGATGATTCCTTCAAGGAATGCAAAAGCCAGAGTCGAATTAGGAAAATCGATGCCTTTATTTAAAAGTACCAAAGAGGTTATGACCATCGATGCAATATTCCCTTCCGGAAAAACCACAGCACCAGCCGGTATTCGCCCCAACCAGAGTAATTGTAAGAGAAAACCCAGTTCAAAACCAGTTTGAATATCACCTAAAATCCATCCTAAGATAGGACATGCAAAAAGGGGACTGGACAACAGCATTTGAAAGGCAACAGTTGTATCTAGCGCTAAAAAACCAATAATAGCTGAAAGAAATATCAGATCCATATTTCACCAATTTTAAACAAAATTAAATATAGGACAGGAACACTTTTCAATCAACATAAAAGCAAACTGGATTGACCGATACGATTTCACTAAAATATAAATAATACCTCATTCAAAATACTCAACTCCTACCACGATAGTTCTACATTTTAAAAACACCTAAAAACTACTGTAAAGTACACGGCGTTAAAGAAAAGTAAAAAATTATGTTTCTCTAGTTTTTGGATAATTATGATGGGAATAAAATGTACATTAACATTAGTAACATATTCAATTATTCACTCAGGTCAGCATTTCGCAGAACAATCTGAAAATCACTTTATCACAACAAATTTTCCACTCTTATCACCTTTTGGTGACACAATTCGATAAAGATAAATTCCACTCCCCACTTGCTGATTCGATTTTGTTTTTAAATCCCATGTATAGGAATGAGCCCCTAAAGGAGGCATAAATGATTTTAGAAGCAAACCATTAGCCGTGAAAATATGAATAGTAGCTTCTTCTGGCAAGTTGCTAAAAGTTAATGAGGGATGATGTTTTGAGAGTACCAAAGGCTGGGGATATATATGAACATCATCATTATCAGATAAAAATTGCAGTGGCTTAGTTAGCAAACTAAAACGTAACATCTCTTCATTCAGCCAATTGCCGGTTATCACGCCAAAGGCCAGCGTATCGACTGTAAATTCTACCGGGAAGTTAAAAGAGACAGACGCAGGTACCGGGAAATAATCGCCAGAGGGATTAATAAAAACTATATTTAGTTTATTTAACTCATCTTTTTTTTCTTTTTGAAGCAAATAATTCATGGGACTGGACGACTCATTTTGTGCCAGGTACCATCGCATTGAAAGGCGCGGTAAAGAATCCTCCAACAATGTATCTAATTCATTTAAAACTGGATTGATAGAACAGAATCTTAACTGAGGAAACAAATCAGCATCATCAAAAAATTGACCCGGAATAGCCCTTGAGCCAGAAAAATATATCCAAACAGACAAGAGACTCAATTCGGATAATATATCTGTATTCAGATCCAATAAAATCTTTTCCATGGCAGGCATTGCCCGCTGATGGACAATTTCCTCCCAAATTTTACGGGTAATATCCCAGCCATATTCTTCACCCAGCAATTTAAGCAATAATACCTTACCGTAATCAACCCATCCGCCTTCAGATTTATCAAGGGGCCGATCCAAATGCCTAAAATAACTTGGTAAATATTGTAGATAATCATTCACATCCGGAGCAACAACTTCTTCCATGAAAGTAGCAGAACTCTCGATAAACCAAATGTCTTCAAAATAATTACCACTTTCATCAGCTTCCCATAACCGGTAGCCCGATTGCAAAGCATGGTTAAATTCGTGAGCAGCGGTGACGGCAATTGCCATGCTATCTCGCACTATTTCATCCCGGGCATTCGGATAATTAACATAGGAAAAATCTGTATTAATTTCAATCTCCGTTACATAGTTAGTCCACTCCAGATCTGGAATTTCATAAAGAAGAAGTGTACTACCATAGACACTTAATTTACGACAATAAATATGATATACGCTTCTTGGATTCCCGCTGGAATCCGGGGGTGCTTTAAATCCTAATGAATCAATTTCAATTCTCCAAGCCTCATCGAAAGCTTTTGCCACAAATTCCAGATAATCGGAAGTGCCATTTTGATTTCGGTCATACTTGGGAATGGCATCATTTCCACTGGTGGTGTAATGAATAATAAAATGTCCAGAAGGCGAGACATACACAGAATCCAACTGAATGGTTTGCGCCATCCATTTGTCTAATTTCAGATGAAGTTGGTCATTTTTTGGATGCGAGGCTTGCAGGACAGTGGGAAAACCACACTTTCGGTCTGTTTTGAGGCCACTCGCTGACATTATTTCTCCAACCATCTGATAAAAATCATCTTTCGCTAAAAGTTGGCCATAAAGTAAAAATATTATCGTAGAATAAAAAAAGAAAAACCGTATTAGCATTAGCAATGTAATATTTATGTTTACAAATTTTTATTATCGAATTTAATTTCTATAAAATTTAGGTAAATTTTCTAATGCCGAATGATATTCGATTCCATAAAGATAACATGGATTTTACTTCTTACCTTTAGTCTTAAAAACCAAAGTAAGAGGTACACCCGAAAATCCCCAAATTTCACGAATTTTCCTTTCCAGAAACTTTTTATAGGAATCTGTGACTAAATCGGGAAAATTTGAGAAAAAGGCAAACATCGGGGGATTCTTTCGGACTTGAGTAATAAATTTAATTTTAATCTCTCTTCCTTGAATAGCCGGTGGGGTTTTCTGTTTTATGATTGGTAGTAGAGTTTCATTTAATTCACTGGTTTTGATATGTTTGTGCAATTCTTCATAAACCATTGTCGCTATATCTAACAATTTGTAGAGCCGCTTTTTCTGCACAACTGACGTAAAAACGACAGGAATAAAAGCCAATGTCCCCAGCCGGTCCTTCATAGCGCGTTCCCATTCGTTCAAGGTTTTATGATCTTTAGGAACCAGATCCCACTTATTCACGGCAATAACAACACCTTTCTTTTTTTCCACCGCGTCTTCGATCATACGTAAATCTTGCCGGGTAGGCCCTTCCGTGGCATCCATGAAATAGAGAACCACATCGGCGCGCTGAATACTACGCAGCGTTCGAATCTGACTGTAAAACAGAATATTTTCCTTCACTTTGGCCCGACGTTTTAATCCTGCTGTATCGATCAGCACATACTTCCTTTTCTGATATTTTAGTTCAGAGTCAATGGGATCTCGGGTTGTTCCTGGGATGTCTGTGACAATTGATCTTGTTTCACCCAATAAAGTATTTACAAAAGAAGATTTCCCCACATTTTCTCGACCGATAACAGCTAATTTTATGGCATCCTCTGGTGCAGGCAATTGAGGTACTTTTTTAAGATGCTGCACAAGGTTATCCAGTAAATCGCCAATCATTCGGCCTTGCAAAGCAGAAACACCATGTGGATCCCCTAATCCTAAATTATAAAATTCATAAATCTCAGGTTCATACTTTTCATTATCCACTTTATTAACAACTAACAGCACGGGTTTTCGGGTCTTTTTTAATTTTTCAGCAATTTGCGCATCCCAATTGGTAATTCCGCTTGCTCTATCCACTATAAAAAGAATGACATCGGTCTCGGAGATAGCAATATCCACCTGCTCACGAATGGCCTTTTCAAGCTCTTCCGTGGCCTGTGGAAGATAACCACCAGTATCGACAATGAGAAAGGGCTGTCCGTTCCAATCGGCTTCAGAATACAGGCGATCCCTGGTTACTCCAGGCTTGTCATCCACTATCGCCTCCCGACGACGAATGATTCTGTTAAATAAAGTCGATTTCCCGACATTTGGTCTGCCAACGATTGTAACAATAGGTAAATTCATGAGCACTTAAAATATTTTCCGTTTCTTAACAAACTTTAATTCACACTTCGAAACATTCACAAAAAAATCAGATGATTTGTTGCAACATATCGAAACAATTGTGATTAAATCCACTCTCCTTTTAATTTTATTTTTCCAGCGATTAAGATATCCACAACTTGATGCCTCTTCTTTCAAGAATGATTGTTCGAAAAATCGTTTTCATTCTCATCAATTAACTTAAACAAGCGTCCAAAACTTTCAGGAAAAACTAATACTTTTCTTTCCAACTTATTCTCCAGCTCTTCTATTGTCCAGTCATCAAGGAAAAGTCCATCATCATTTAAAACATTCGGAGGCAGAACAACATAATCGCCTAACGGTTTATCACGCAGGGCCTGAAAGATATCCTGCCCTACCAACAAACCAGCAACTACAATTGATTCACCATAAAAGTGATTGATCACCCTTTCTAAAGAAATTTTTAAATTGGGCATTTTTTTTAATTTCGGCATAAAATATTTTTCAAGCACCCGGTGACCAAGTACACCGCTCACCAGGGTTAAATGCACATTAGTGTTGAACTTTTTCATTCTTGGAAGTTCCGCCTCAAATTGGTTAATAAAATCCCTAGTAAGTCCCACCCCATTTTCAAGTTGATAAAAGCCTTCATAATAATCGTTATCAGGTATGGGTTTGTTGGTACGAATATAGAACTCATCTGAGAGATAAATGAAAGAGCTGCCGATCTCCGATTTCAACTGGTACCGCTTTTCGTCAATCATATCAAAAAGTTGCAACGTATATTCGTAGGTTACCGGCTGCAGGGTGGGCAGATTTCGACGGTGTTTAGTTAGTCCGACCGGAACAATAGCTAAGGAGCGAACACCAGGATAGAATTTTTTTAGATCATCAATGGTTTTCTCTAAATAAACGCCATCATTGAGCCCTGGACACAAAACAATCTGGCAATGCAACTCAATATCATTTCGGGTTAGATAATCAATTTTTTCCAGTAAATGATCATCAAATCGAATACCCAACATATATTTACGTAATTCAGGTTCTGTTACGTGAACAGAAACATACAATGGGGTCAATCGTTGCTCAACGATTCGATCCAGATCTTCCTGGGTAACATTAGTAAGAGTTACATAATGTCCGTAGAGGAAAGAAAATCGGTAATCTTCATCCTTGAAATAAAGCGATTTACGCAAACCTTTAGGGTTTTGGTGTACAAAACAGAAGATACATTTATTGCTGCATCTCCGCATATTTAGCTCTTCCAGAACAAGGCCCAGATCTTCTTGTGGTTCTTTTTCGATTTCATAAATAATTTGTTCTCCATCTTGCTCTATCAGAACTTCCAATTCTTCACCGGAGCAATAAAAACGATAATCCAGATTGTCGCGAATTTTTATTTGATTAATACTCAACAGTTTTGCCCCGGGTTTAATCCCTAATTCTTCCGCGATGCTACCTGATTCTATATCTAAAATTTCAACCATTTACCAATCCTCTTCAAGAAATTGCAAAATTTAACAAATTTATTAGTCTTGAACCATAAGAATGTCAAAGAGTTTAAACATCATTAATTAACTGGCGATAAATGTACCTCTAAAAGGATGGTACGATCTGATTTTGATAACAAATTAATCGAATAAAATTTTTAAGAATAGAATCAAGAAAAATATTAAGAAAATTATTTAAAAAGCTTTTCTATATCGCTTATGGATATATCATCAAAATTGTTAATAATAATATCCACGTTTTGAAATTCATGAGCCCGATGCGTGGTGGTGACGGCCACAACTTTGCATCCAGCCCGACGTGCTGCTTCAACCCCCGAAAAAGAATCTTCAAAGACCACACATTTTCCCGGTGGCAATTCTAAAAGTTGAGCTGTTTTAAGATAAATTTCAGGATCTGGTTTTCCCTCATTGACAAACGACTCATCCACGACGAGATCAAAAAATTCTTTTGTACATGTCTTTTCTAAAACAAAATCCACGTTGGCAGCAATAGCAGAAGTAGCCAAAGCAATCCTGATCCGATTTGCTTTTAGCAACTTTAAAAAATCCACTAGGCCTTTTACCGGCTTAATGATCGGTTCAAATAATTTCCTGAACAACCGCTCTTTTTCTTCGGAATGATAACGAATTTCTTCCTCCGTGATGTTTCCCTGGAATACATTATATAACCAATCACGGTTGGTTCGACCGAAGATATTTTTTTCCATAAATTCTTCAGAAAGAGATAAACCTAACTTCTGGCAATATTGCTTCAATGCCACTACATGAACGGGATTACTATCTACAATAACGCCATCCATATCGAATACAACTGCAAAATTAAATTTATTCTTTTCATTATTTGTCATAAAAACCAAACCCAAATTTTGTATTCATAAATAAACAAAACAATAAATTTAAACAATATTTTCCTTAAATTGATAATTAAATATTTTTATCATAGCTCATCATATTTTGTTGCTTTATCAATTTAATGTCAACAATCGTAATATCATTACAGAAGTCAATTGTCAAAAACGAAAAATTTGAAAAATTCTCTAATATTTTTAATTGACTTGCCGAAATAGATTAAAATAATCAAGTTGAAAAAAGAACTATGAAAAAGAATACTCAAAAAGAACTTCAGGGAACCCGCATATTAGTGGTCGAAGATAGTCCCACACAGGCAAAAAAGTTGCAACATTTGCTAATCCGTCAAGGTTCAAATGTGTTTTTAGCTGCTAATGGAAAACAGGCATTAACAATATTAGAAAAAGAGAAAATTGATATTGTTATTAGTGATGTCATAATGCCCGAAATGGACGGATTTGAATTGTGTAAGATAATCAAAAGTAAAAGAGAATGGGCTGATATCCCAGTAGTACTGCTCACTTCATTAAAAGACCCTAAAGACATTATCCGCGGCCTGAAATCTGGCGCAGATAATTTCCTGACCAAACCCTATGATCCAGAGTTTCTCTTAAAACGGATGAAATATATCATTATTAACCGGCAATTACGGCAGAAAGGTGCAACAGAATTAGGCATGGAGATCTTTTTTGCAGGTGAAAAGTTCTTTCTTTCTTCAGAAAGAATACAAATTGTAGATCTGTTACTTTCAACTTATGAAGCGGCAGTCAAAAAGAGTCTCGAATTAGAAGAAGCCAATAAAAAACTAAAAAAAGCGCTGAACGAAATTAAAACTTTACATGGACTTATTCCCATTTGTGCAAATTGCAAAAAAGTTCGAAACGACCAGGGATACTGGCAGATGGTTGAAGAATATGTAAGTGAGCATTCTGATGTCACTTTTTCTCATGGTATTTGTCCGGACTGTTATAAAAAATTATATGGTAACCGATTCTCAAATAAATCAAAAAAAATCAAATAAGAAAGACCTATTTTGTCATAAATTCTAAAATTGTTCTTTATCCAGATTAATTTTTCTCAATTACTTCTTCATGTTTGTTTTACAACTGATCTATCAGAAAAAACAAAACAATATTAAGTTTTTCCCATAACTGACGATAATCTCAATTCGGAATAAATCAACAATTAAAAAATATTCTAAATGATAAATGAATTCGATAACATAATCTTATTTAACCTGGATGATCAAAAGTACGCAATCGATATAAAAAATGTTGAGCGTATTATCCAGTCTGTCCAGTTAGTTGGTTTGCCAGATAGCCCTAAAACCATACTCGGTGTAGCACATGTTCAGGGCAAGGTGATCCCGGTGATTAACATACGCAGAAAATTCCATCTTAAAGAAAGGGGAATTGACTTAAACGATCATTTTATTATTGTTTCACACAAAGGCCAGAAATTTATTCTACCTGTTGAAAGGGTTCAATTAATTAGTACCAAAAAGCATATTGAGTTTGTAAACTCTAAAGAATTTTTTCCAAATTTGCAGCTCACAAAAGGTGCTTTAAGATTAAAACATGAAGTTATTCCAATAATTGACCTGAAAAAATTATTGATATTCCCTAATTCTAAAAAGATTGAATCCGCAATCAAGGCAGGGTCGGATAAAAATGACTCTGAACAGTAACATCAAAAAATTTAACAAATTTCTTGCAGATAACTTTGGTATATATTTCCCAAAGGAACGCTACAAAGAATTACTTATCGGGCTTAAACGAGCCGCTTATTCTTCAGGTGAACCGTTCAATGAGGAATATATTTATCGGCTTTTAAGTCAAAAACCAGAAAAACACCAATTGCAAAAACTCATAAATTTTCTTACAAACGGTGAAACCTACTTCTTTCGGGAAGCACGAACTTTAGAAGTGGTCAAAACCCGTATCATACCACAAATTCTAGAAAAACAACAGAATGATTCCTCACATTTACGAATTTGGAGTGCGGGGTGTTCAACCGGAGAAGAACCTTATACCATTGCTATCATTCTCAAAGAAATATTACCACCTAATAAACCATGGCGTCTGGATCTAATTGCAACCGACATTAATCAAAAATTTCTTGAAAAAGCAAAAATCGGAGTCTATTCAAATTGGTCATTTCGTGGCACTCCAGAATACATTAAAGAAAAATATTTTACAAAAATAGATGACAAACATTACCAAATCTCTGAGGAAATCCGATCTAAGGTTACCTTTCGTCTTTTTAATTTGGCAGAAAAAGACTGGCATAAGATCTTCCCAGAAATTATACCCATGGATTTGATTTTCTGCCGAAACGTTTTAATCCATTTTAATAAAAACATTGTTAATAAGATAATCGATAAATTTTTTGAAGTTTTGGTTTCTGGAGGCTGGTTGATTTTAGGATCTGCAGAATCATCTTTTGTAAGCAACAAAAAATCAAAATGTTTACCTTTTCCTGGTTTGCCTATTTTTCAAAAAGCAAACCATATCGTACAACTAAAACCATCCAATCCTTTAAATTTAAACTTTCATTCGAAAAGAGACTCTAATCCTACTTCACAAAAAATATCTTTACAGCATAAATTCAAAGACAATCATGACCCCAAAAAGCCGTTTTTACCTATTTACAGTCAACCTTCACAAATTCAGAAAAGAAAATTTTCATCAGAACTAAATAAAAATTTGGCGGATAAAGAAAAATTTTGTGATCCTTTGAATTTTTTGGAAAAAGAACTTAAAACAAAATCTAAATTAGACATCCAGGATTATGATAGAATCATCATTTTAACTAAAGCGCTGGCAAACCGGGGAGCATTCGAAAAAGCAGGATGGTGGTGTAAAAAATGCCTTGAAATTAACAAGATTGATCCTAAAGCACATTATTTAATGGCCATTATTCTTCAAGAAATGCAAGATTTTTCAGGAGCCAAAGAAGCACTTCAAAAAGCCTTATTTCTTCAGCCTGACCACATTATGGCACAATTTACATTAGCCACGCTATTGATGAAAGAAGGCCAATTTGGGGAAGCAGAAAAGCTATTGAAAAGTATCATTTCCCAATTATCAGAACTGTCACCGGATTTCGAGATTCCAGATAGCGACAATTTAACAGCTAAAGAGTTACTGGAAATATCGAAAACAATGGTTTAGCTGAGGGAGAAAAACAAAGATGAAAGATTCTCTAAATATACAAACAAAAAAACATAACCGGTTGGAACAACTCATTCATCAGCTTAACCAGGTGAAAAAATTAAATGAAACCGCTGAAAAATTCATTCGTGAGAAACAATTAGAAATCTTTAAAAAACGAACTCAACAAATAGCTCGAAAAATTGAGAAAAAAGCAACACATGATCAAGTTTTAGAAATTGTTCATTTTACCTTAGATGATGAACATTACGGTATTCCTGATAATTTTGTTAAAGAAGTTTTAAATAAAAAAACAATTACTCCTTTACCCACTACTCCTGCTTTTGTGGAAGGTATCACAAACCGGCGGGGACAGATACTATCCGTGATCAACCTTCAAAAATTTTTAGGTATTCCTCAAACGGATTCAAAGGTAAAAGCAAAAATTATTGTTGTCGGGAATTCAGATATCGAAGTTGGCCTTTTGGTAAATACCGTACAGGGCACCTGGCAAGTTCCACAAGAACAGATACAAGATAAATTACCAACATTTATAGATGATAAAGCTGAGTTCATTCGGGGAATAACCAATGATCGAATTCTAATTTTAGACATTGATA
>CAYLYM010000110.1:0-12792 GCA_964387645.1 uncultured Calditrichaceae bacterium
AAAGACAATATTTTTAATTTTGAAGAAATTTTTCTGAATATAAATATTTTACTAAGTATAAGGTTCATTCTTAAAGTAGCCAGCCTGGAGGGGAAAGCTTGAAGGCAGACAATTTTTTGTTTTTATAATTGAAAAAGATTTACGATTCGCACAAATTTAATTAAAAAGTTATCTTAAAAATTAATGGAACTATTTTTTCTCGAAAATTTTAGTTCAGCAACAAAAGAAATTCAACTGTCACCGGAAGAATCGCGGCACCTGGTTAAGTCATTACGTAAACGTCCCGGTGATACTGTTGATTTAACCGACGGCAATGGTCATCATATCCTCGCCGAAATTGTTCAAGTAACAGGTAAAAATACCCGACTCGCTGTGAAAAAAGTTAAACGGATTCCCTTCCCTCCCCTCCACCATTTTTCTGTAGGGTTGGCGATAATCCGTCCCAACCGCATGGATTGGGCCGTGGAGAAACTGACTGAACTGGGGGTCGAAAGCATAACACCTTTAATCTGCCAATATTCCACGATAAAACAAGTAAAATGGGAACATCTGCGAAAAGTAGCCGTTAGTGCTATCAAACAATCCCGGCAATTTTATTTACCCAGAATTGATAAAGTTAAAAAGCTAAAAGAATGGCTAGGAGAAACTACTGCACAGAAAGGACCCAAATTTATAGCTCATCCAGATAGCGACATATCTTTCACTTCGAAAATATTAAAAAGCTCCGAAATAGAAATTACACTTCTAATCGGACCCGAAGGAGGTTTTCATTCTGACGAACTCAATTTGGCTCAAGCGAAAAATTTTATCCCCATAAATTTGGGTTCAAACATCTTACGTTCAGAAACGGCTGCTGTCGTGGCCGTTTCTCAAATCAAATTGCTTTTAAAAAATGAAAAAATGGCTTAGAATTCTCAACTAACTAACTTAGTTCTCATTATTATTTGACGTTTTGACTCCATTTAGATAAAGTTTATATCGAATGAAATCATTCAATACAGAGGTTGAAAAATTAAAAAATGGAAATTTTGTTTGATTTTTAGAATTCAATTTGATATATATTAACTTTTCACTTTAAAATTTTATCTTTCGATATTTGATTTTTAATCTTGATTACAAAATTGAGAAAATCATGAATAAAAAGAAGTTTCAATGGATCCGATGAAAAATTGCATTTTTTGCCAGATAGTTAACAACAAACGGCCAGCACGGATCGTCTATGAAGATGAAGACGTTGTGGCATTCCATGACATCAATCCTCAGGCACCAATTCATATTTTGATTATTCCTCGGAAACATATTCCCCAAATATCGGCCATGCAACCTGAAGACCAACTACTTCTGGGTAAAATTATTTTCACCGGTAAAAATCTGGCCGAACAATTGAATATTGCTGACCATGGATTCCGGATGGTTTTTAACAATGGACGATATGCCGGCCAACAGATTTTTCATATCCACTTGCATCTTTTAGGCGGACGGCCCATGAGCTGGCCGCCGGGGTAGTTGCTGGATTTCATCCAGGCTATCTTTTTGTTCCGGGAAAATATCACTTTAGAATTGAACTTGACGTACAGATCCTTCATCCCTCCCATCCCGAATTCAGATTTACTTAAATTCCTATTGAATTACCGATTTAAATCTGTCCTGAACCAGAATCCCAATCTTTCTGTTAGCCTAAAGCCTCTCTGATTCTTATAACCATATCTTTCAATTAGAGAAATTCTCACCAGCCTTTTTATGATCCTTATAACACAAAATTCCCTCTGGGCAGAAGATGAAATAACAGATTTAGGGGTATTGGACAAGAGGATAAAGACAAAAGAAAAAAGAAAAAAGAAAAAAATATAACTTTCAAATTGAGAAGAAGCGATGGTTATATGTACAACTTTTCGAAATGTAGCGCTTATAAAATCGATTAAATTTTATCCAGCACATCTTCTTTCTCTTCTTCCCTGCAAGTATATTCATAAAGTTATACCAAAAAAACTTAAAAAAGTTAAAAAAACTGGATTTCTTCAATGCTGGTGGGAAATATCGGATCTGCTATTTTATCAAACACTACCCCTTTTTACCATCCAGATTTACTTGTTTACACAGAAACTCATTAAGATTGGATTATTGGGTAAGCTTAAATCTTCGATTTGGAATTTCGGGATTCTTTTCAACTTTTGAAAGACCTGCTAATTTTGGTCGGGCTTTAAAATATGTTAAAATCGTTAATCATAATTCGTTAATAACTCCAACATTTCTGGATGCGAACTCCAGCAAAATAACTTGACAAAGTCTGAATACAGACCATTCGTTTTTTCTTTGGTAATTATCAGGTCAGTATTTATCTTTAAAAAATCAAAAATAAAATCCCCTTGACTGGTTTGAGGATAGAGGAACTCTTAATGAATTATAATACTATTAAACAACCGGCTCCTGCTCCGCCTCGCAAAAAAACGCTCATTAGAGGAATTCAAATTTTTATTTTTTTCTCCCTTATTGGTATTATTGGGGGATTTTGGTGGAAAAAGCCTGCTGACATAGATTCACTTTTGAATCATTTCAATTTGTTCATTTTTATGGGAATTCTTTTATTGGTAGCGCTCAATTATTTTTTAGGTGGTTTGCGCTTCCGAATATTTTTTAACGGTAAACCTTTGCCGTTGATATCGCTCTGGAACTGCATCCGTGCAGATTGGGCCAACACCTTTGTTGGCACGGTCACTCCTTTTCAAACCGGGGGCGGACCGGCTCAACTCTACATTCTGTGGCGCTGTGGAGCAAAGGTTTCGGATGTTGCCCTGGTTGCTCTGCTGAATTTTTCCTCAACTTTGATTTTCTTTTTAGTAGCCAGTACCTTTGCCATCGTCATCATTCCGGCTGATCTGATGGGACCCAATTTCACAGTTTTTATTCGTTCCTCATTTGTCTTCATCACCCTGCTCTTCGGATTGATCCTGACAGTGCTGTTTTATTCCAATGTGGGACTGTATCTCGTTAAAAAGATACTTTTCCTCATTCCAATTAAAATCCCCAAATTCGTGCATCTACGAGAGCAACTACTCAATACTCTGCAGAATGAAATCTCCCATTTCGAACATTCATTCCGTAATATTTTAAAAACGCAAAAATGGCTTCTTTTATTCAACTTTGTGGTCACAGCAGCCCTCTATTTTAGTAAATATCTCATTGGATTTCTCATTGCTATATCCCTTGAAAAAATCATTCCTTTTACGGTGTTTATCGGTTTGCAAATCATTCAATTGGTATTTCTTTACTTCACCCCCACTCCAGGTGGCTCAGGTCTGGCTGAATTGTCTTCTACCTGGCTAATTGGCTTTTTGGTTTCGGAAGGAAATATCCTTTATTTTACCATCTTCTGGCGGTTCTTTACCACCATTCTGGGTGCGGCAATCGGCGGGATTGTGCTTTTCCTTGATATGAAAAGCTGGCTCAATAATACCGTCCCCTCCTTCTCGGCTGAAGAAAACGAGTCTTAAATAAATTAAGATTTCTGAATTGAATTCTCAATGCATTGTCTTTGAAAAGATTGTCCATCACAGCAATGCGTACCTCAGATTTTATGATAAATAAAAAAAAGCTCATACTATATATATGAATTCATTTTTAATATAAAATTTTATTTGTCATGGATTTCTCCGCTTCCTGTCTGCTTTCTTTCGCCGAAAATATCTTACAACCGCCCTAAAGTTGTTGTTATTTTCCCGAAAGCATGCATTTGCCAGCGAAGAAGTTTACCTTTTATATTTGAAACTGAATGATTCCCTGGTATCGAATTTTTCAAATCCACTTTTAAAACCCGCTCGTTAAATTCCTGAATGACATTTCGGTTTTTAATCACTGCCAATAATTCAGGATGGACTTTATAACTCAAGTAATCAAAATTTGTAGAACCTAAAAGCAAATATTTATCATCAATCAACATGGCTTTAAGATGGCTCATTTTGGGGGAATAAAGCCACAAATTAAATTCATGCCGCTGAGATTCCCAGGTGATATACTCCTTTAAAAATTTTCTATTATTATCTTCAGGGGAAATAATATGAATCGTTACACCACGTCGACGAGATTCAGCAAGTTTATCTAAGAATGGAAAAGATAAATAAGGGCTGTGTACCCAGATTTCCTTTTCTGAATTCCCGATTAGGTCCAATATGATTTGAAAATTCTCCGGATTCGTCCGGCCATCAAAGCTGAATAGTTCGATTTCTTCATCAGATATGGTTCGGAAATAATTAACATCCTCCCAGGTTAACTGAAAATCTTCAGAGAGAAATCTGGCTATGTTTTCATCTTCTATCCGGAGCATGCAATCGTGCCAGTGAAAATTATGTTCGCTAAAGTTGATACCCCCAATATAGGCGATCTTATCATCCACCACGATAATTTTTTTATGGTCCCGGGTAGCCATTTTTCTCAGCATAAACCCGGGAAATTGCACAAATTTGACTTCAATACCCTTTCCTCTCAACTGGCCAATCATACGGTGGGTCTCTCTCCTTTCTTCTCGGAGAGTGTTATCCATTAAATTCTTAGGAGTATATAAAAATCGGTCGTTGAGAACATATCGGGTATATGAATCAACAATAATTTTTATTTCCTGTGGTGAATTTAAGGAAATGAGTAAATCCGCCAGCTTTTTACCAGCGACATCCCCTTCGAAAGAAAGTGTCTGTACATAAATCTTATTTTGTGCTGAACAAATATCCTGTTGCAGAGCTTTCCAAAATTCATCTGAATCCACTAACAATTTAAATCTCATTACCAGATATATCCTCCAGGATCAATTTATCAAGTTTGTAATTTACTATCAGAAAATTTAAATAAAAACCAGTTTAAAAAAGGTTAAGCAATTTTTATTTTCCAGATAGCTCTCAAGCATAAATATTGAAATGGAAAAATAATCATCTTATTCCAACAAAATTTTTTTACCATCTTTTCCAAGAATTTTCCACCGTGATTAAATTGAACAAATTTCTTATTTGATCGTTTATAAAAATAAATTTTCCTTTGGCATTAATTTTTGAAGTTTAAATTTAAAAGTTTTACCTGATAGGACAATCCCATGATTGGATAAAAATTCACTAAATATATTTCCAATATAAATCTTCAATGGGGCATAATTTAACTTCAAATGAAGTGTTCAAAGTCAGATAACAAATAAAATTATATTTGGATAAATCTGGTAATCATATTATATTTGACGGCTAATTTAGAATGAGGAAAACCAAACGCGGAGTTTAAAGGATGTACGCTATAGTGGAGATTGCTGGAAAACAATTTAGGGTAGAAAAAGATAAGGTATTGAAGGTACCTTATTTACACGCAGAAATTGGCGAAGTTATTGAATTTGACCGTGTTTTGTTGCTGGATGATGGTAAGGAAGTAAAAATTGGGCGACCGGTAATTGAAGATGTTAAAGTGGCTGCTAAAGTTGTTGAGCATGGGCGGGATAAAAAGATTATTGTCTTTAAGAAGAAACGCCGTAAGGGTTATCGGGTGAAGAAAGGACACCGCCAGCATTTTAGCAAAATTCAAATTGAAAATATTGCATAGAACAGAGATTTTGGAGGTTTATCATGGCACATAAAAAAGGTGTAGGAAGTTCCCGGAATGGACGCGAAAGCGAAAGCAAACGTCTAGGAGTAAAAAAATTTGGTGGTGAGTTTGTTAAAGCTGGTAGCATTATTATTCGGCAGCGTGGCACCAAATTTCACCCCGGGAATAACGTCAAACGCGGCGGAGACGATACCCTTTTCGCATTAACTGATGGCTATGTGAAGTTTGAGCGGAAAGACAAAAAACGTACCAAAGTCAGCGTTTACGCATGATGATGAATTAAGCAATCTTTAACGCTTTCTTAAAGGGAACTTTGGGTTCCCTTTTTTATTTTTAGTCAATAACATACTTGTCCTATTTCATTCCCAAAAATAAGGCCTACTTGTGCAAAAGAGGGGATTTTATTATATTTTTTAAAACAAATCAAATCTGAGAGGAGGTAGCCATGCCAAAACTGACATATCTAGGCCATGCTGCATTTTTAGTTGAGGGAAGCCAGGGTAAAATTGTCATTGACCCATTTTTAACTAACAATCCCCTCGCCAAGGCCACCCCACAAGACATCAAAGTGGATTACGTATTGTTAACTCACGGACATGGAGACCATATTGGCGATGGGGTGGACATTGCCAAAGCCAATGATGCCACCATTATTGCGCCATTTGAATTAGCTAATTATTGCGCCAATCAAGGAGCAAAGGTCCATCCAATGCATATTGGTGGTGCCCATAATTTCCCATTTGGAAAAGTGAAATTAACAATTGCTCATCACGGATCAGCCGCACCAGATGGCACCTACACCGGAAATCCCTGCGGTTACCTGATAACCATGGATGGAAAAATCCTTTATCATCCTGGCGACACTGGCCTTTTTTACGACATGAAATTAATTGGTGAAATGAACAACATTAATGTAGCGGTTTTGCCTATTGGTGATAATTTTACTATGGGCATAGAGGACGCAGTGAAAGCCGCCGAACTACTCCAACCAGGGCTGGTTATTCCAATGCATTACAAAACTTTTGACATAATCGACGTAGATCCTGAAGAATTCGTGGAATCCGCTAAATCGAAAGGAATTAAAGCTCAAATTTTACCAATAGGTGAATCTTTAGATTATTAAAAATATCGGTTGCAGTTTTTTAATCATTCAACTTTCAGAATTTGCTTGTTTTAAGATAAATTGAAAAAGTAAAAGTTGTTTTTAGGCCCTCGTCTAAGAGGGCTTTTCTTTAAATGGAGGAATTAATAATTGGAATTATATAGAATTTCAGGAATTAATAAATTACAAAAATATTATTTCGGACAATATTTTTCAAAAGAGAATGAGGTGTTCAGAGACCGGCTCATCAACGAACTGGCGATATATTACCAGAATATAAAAAGGCAATTGCGGTTCGCCCAACTGGATGATTCATCCCTCGGATTCAATAGCCGGGTAGCTTTGTTTAACATTAAAGGTTTGATAACGCTTCACCAAAAAACCGATAGCAAATATGTTCAAATTTACCGAATTTTTCAA
Source organism: uncultured Calditrichaceae bacterium (assembly GCA_964387645.1). Taxonomy (GTDB): domain Bacteria; phylum Calditrichota; class Calditrichia; order RBG-13-44-9; family RBG-13-44-9; genus CAYLYM01. The sequence goes on from CAYLYM010000110.1 coordinate 7,094, forward strand.
AAAGAAGCTTCAGAAGTCAGAAAAATAAATCATAAAACGCTCATCTTAAATTTCACTGCATCAAAGCAATTACGACATCAGATCATTAACTCTGCTAACAGTATTCATGTGTCATTATCTTTTTCCGCAGTGAATATGCCAATAGAGTATTTCTCTTACTTAGCTAAAATTCTATACGCTAAAGCAACCGGTAGATCAGTGAAAAGGGAATGGCGAGAAAGATTATTTGATTTCGAAGAAAATATTAAACCCATTGCTCCTGAGCCTGTGAACGTTTCTGATTCATCACAAGCACGTGGTCAGTATTTCGATCTTTTGCAAATATTTCAAAGAATCAATCAGGAATATTTCCAAAACCAGTTCAACCTCCCCTCTCTGCGATGGAGCAAGCGACTGAATAGATATCGCTTGGGTGCCTACAACAGGCAAAGAAACGAAATTGTTATTAGTAAAATTTTAGACCAGAAGAATGTTCCTGTATTCGTCATCGAGGGAATTTTGTATCATGAAATGCTCCACATAATCCATCCAATAGCACGAAATAATGGAAGATTAATCATCCACGGAACAGATTTCCAAAAAGATGAAAAGAAATTTAAATTTCATAGACAATACATAAATTGGCTCAAACACGATTTTTTTGAATTGGTTAAGAAACAAAAACGGAGAAAATTCATTATTTAATTAACTTAGACTATTTTTAATTAAAAGCACATCCTGATGACTGAAAATAGAGCAACAAAAAAAATTTACGACCGAGATATCCTATTGAGATTGGCAAGTTACGGTAAACCTTATTGGTATTTGATTGCCCTGGCTATTTTTTTAATAATGATCAGCATGGGATTAGAGATACTGGCACCGTATCTGACTAAAGTGGCTATTGACAAGTACATCCTGAGTGGGGATTTCCATGGATTACTGCTCATTGCATTGCTTTACACGTTCGTATTAATTGGAAACTTTTTATTCAAGTACAGCCAGATTATGCTCACCCAATACATCGGACAAAAAGTAATGCTGGATTTACGTCAACAGATTTTTGACCATCTTCAAACTCTTCATCAACAATTTTTTGACAAGAATCCCATCGGACGCCTGATGACTCGAGTAACTTCAGATGTAGAATCACTGAATCAAGTCTTTACTCAGGGCATTGTAATGATATTTGGGGATATCCTGCTCATATCGGGCATTGTTGTCATGATGCTTTCAATTCATCTCCAACTGGCATTATGGACACTCTCGCTTGTTCCGTTGCTGCTTATCGCTTCATTCCTATTCCGGAAAAAGGTTCGCCATACATATAGTCAAATTCGACATTACCTGGCAAAAATCAATGCCTACTTGCAGGAACATATCTCAGGAATGTCAACAGTTCAATTATTTAATCGGGAAGAAAAGAATTTTGAGAAATTCAAAGAAATTAACTGGCAGCACACATTGGCATATATCAAAACGATTTTTTACTATGCCATTTTTTTTCCGGTAGTAGAGCTCATTAGTGCCATTGCACTGGCATTAATTATTTACCGAGGTGGGGCTTATCTTCTGGAAAATTTTGTAACCTTTGGAACACTTATCGCGTTCATTCAATATGCCCAGATGTTTTTCCGCCCTATTAGTGATCTCTCAGAAAAATATAATATTCTCCAATCAGCTTTTGCCGCTTCAGAACGTATTTTCAAATTATTGGATACACCACCAGCGATTTTATCTTCTCCATCAGGGTACACTTCTCCGCGAATTGAGAAGGGCATAGAATTTCGTAATGTTTCCTTTGCTTACGATAACGAATTGGTTTTGAAAAATATTGACCTGTTCATTCCAATGGGAAAACGTTATGCCCTTGTCGGACATACTGGCGCTGGAAAAACTACCCTGACTCGTCTAATTGGGCGATTTTACGATATTCAGGGGGGTGAAATTCTTATCGATGGTGTGGATGTGCGGCAATGGGATCTGGCAGATTTACGGCGAAAAATGGCGGTGGTTCAGCAGGATATTTTCCTTTTTTCCGGAACGGTACTTGACAATATTCGATTGGGAGACCGTTCTATCTCCGAGGAACGCGTTATTAAAGCTGCTCAAATGGTTAATGCCCATCACTTTATCCAGAAATTACCAGGGCAGTATCATGCCGAAATTCGCGAAAGAGGAAGCAATCTTTCGCAAGGACAAAAACAATTACTGGCCATGGCCCGGGCCATTGTTTTTGATCCTGAAATTTTGATTCTTGATGAAGCCACAGCAAATATCGACAGCGAATCAGAATACCTTATCCAACACGCATTGAAAATAGTGATGAAAAACCGTACGGCAATCGTGGTGGCTCATCGCTTGTCTACTATACAATCTGTGGATCAGATTGTCGTTTTACACCACGGTCGTATTCGGGAAATAGGAACACATCAGGAGTTACTAAAAAAACGTGGGCTTTATTATCGGTTATATCAATTGCAATATAAAGACCAGGAAGTTTTAGTAACATAAGAATTACAGCGGTTATAGACCTGCCATCCCTGATGGGATTGAATTTTAGTGGTTGGGAAGGTTGGTGGGAATAAATATGTCACTCCTTGCGGGATCAGGATTTGACGAGTTGGCGATTGTGGCTACAAACATCAGAGGCATCTATTTTATTCTTAATTCAAGTGTAAATTATTCTATACTAAAAAAGATATTTAAGAGACAGGAGGATATTCCGGGTATAAATTTTTCAAATTGAGTTATCTAATGTGAGTTTCTATTTTAAAATGGCCGTTGGTATTTAAAACTTTGCTTATCTCTCTCCGTATTTGATCCATATCGAAAGGTTTCTCAATGACTCCATCGACCACCTTATTTGACTCCAGGAACTTTCGATCTAATTGGTTCCAGCCGGTAATCAAGAAAACTGGTACATTGGTATCCATCTTCTTGATTCTCTTTGCCAGTTCAATACCATTCACCCCCGGCATAGAGAGATCGGTAAGAACAACATCGCACTGGTATTTTTGAAATTTCAGGATAGCATCCTCTGCTCCGTCCGCCATATTTACTTCAAATCCTTCCTCCTCAAGCATTTCCGCCAGTGTTTCCCGAACAACACCTTCATCATCTACCAGAAGAATTTTTAGAAGAACCTCATCATTGTTGTGGTGATGCTCATCGGCAAAGTAGGATTCATCCCTTACCGCCGGTAATTCAACCATGAAGATAGAGCCTTTACGGGGAATAGAATCGATATATATTTTTCCCTTGTGCTTGGCAATAATGTCGGCAGCAATACTTAAACCCAAACCATTGCCCTTTTCTCCTTTCGTAGAAAAGAAAGGTTCGAATATTTTTTCTCGGATTTCTTCCGGAATACCCACACCGGTATCGCTAACAAACACCAAAACCTTGTCGTCTTTCAGCGTTGTTTGGATAGAAAGCTGTCCGCCTTTAGGCATGGCATCTAGAGCATTGTTAACCAGATTTAAGAGCACTTCCCGCAAGGCGGCAGAATCCCCCTGAATTGGATAAATCTTTCCCAAACTCAATTTCAGATCATAAGTAATACCACGGGATTGAGCCTCCCGTTCAAATCTTGGACGGGCAATTTCTACCACTTCTTGTACTATATCATTAATATTCAATACTGAAAATTCCAGCTTCTTCTCGCTTTGTGAGCGAATGCTCTGTAAACGTCTAACCGCTTTGGCTCCATCGGCTGCGGCTCGTTCGATCATTTGCAAATCACGTGCAAAAGCAGGATCCTTGATCTTTTTTCGAAGCATCTGGCTCTTTCCCAGAATAACGCTCAATATGTTGTTTAAGTGATGCGCAGAACCGCTGGCAAGCTCACCTACTACTTTCATCTTTTCCAAATGCTTCAAGTAAGTTTCATACTTATTTTTACCCTCAATTAAAGCTTTCTTTTCAATCAATTGATATAACAAATAAGAAATAAATCGATAAAGTTGTAGTTCTTCTGATGATGTCTGATCATCCTGTTTTTGAGAAGCAATCAGCCAGATTCCATAATATGACCGTTGAATGGCGAAAGGAAAAATAAGAACGGAATTAAGAGGATATGATTTTAAAGTTTCCTGGAAAACCGGATTTAAAAAATGTGAAATATATTGTTTGTGCCAGAAAAGATATTCTGTATCATTAAAAACATTTTCTTTTAAATTGAGCAATCCCTTAATAATGTCCAACCCAAACCGGGCATAATCCGATTTTTTAAATTGTTCACTGAGCAATCGCCATTTATTATGATATTGGCTACGTAAAAAAATTCCTGTGTAATGAATATCCGACTGATGAATAACCGCATTCAACAATTGGTTTATCACATATTTTATGGAATTCCGACGGGATGCGCTTGGAAGAACCTTCTCAAAAATTTTGTATGAACCATTTTTCTCAACAATATACTCATATAAATAAATATTTTCGATGGCAAAACTAACCATATCTGTTACAGCAGACATGAATTGTTTATCTTGTAGGCGGAGGTAGTGTTCTGGATTGCCATCCCAGATCACGACCATTCCTAATACCTTGCCTCGTACAACCATAGGTACACCCAACCAGGCACTAGCTGGAATACCACTATCCTGCACACCTAAATTTTCGCAAAATTGTCGGTAATTATTCGTGAGCACTAATTGCTGTTGTTCAAGTACATAATTATAAAGCGTATTTTTTTCTCTGAATTCTTCTACCGGACGTACCCGAGAATTTTTATCGCTATAAACAAATTTTACCAGACGGGAGCGGTTATGCCATAAAACGAATTCGATATGCTGATTGACATAAATTTTGCGGAGCTCTTCGTAAAAAAAAGTTAACACGCTATTAAAATCCCGAGCTTTAAAAATACGCTGACTAAAATTGGCGTAATATTCCAACAGAAGGTTGATACCCTCAATATTGTCTAAAAGAATGTTTAAAGAAGAGAAAAATTTATCTGTTTTCATATATTAATGAAAAAATAAGAGATTAAAAGATTTTTCTATTTTCTTTTTTCATAAACACAAAAAGAAGTCACCAATCACTCAACATTATCTTTAATGTTAAATTATACAGGATAAAACAATAAAAATCAAGAATAAAGATGGTAAGTTGAAGAAGAAAGTTAATTAATCAATATTTTTCATTTATTTTCACCTATCATCTTTTACGAAATATAACAGTGTACAACAAACTCGATCAACTTTAAAATCAAAGCTAAATTTCTATTTAGAACAATATTTATCGAATAATTTAGATTATCACACAATTTCACCATCGAATAAATTCGATGGTTAAAATAACTAATCAAAATTTACCGAAACAATTTTGGGAATAGTGTTAACTACCGATTTGAATCAGTATAAAATGATAAAAGATACTAAAATTCAACTTCCTTCCTAATTATTACAATCTTTTGATTAAATCATTGGCTTCTTAATATTTTCTTGACCAATTTTAATGTAACATTTATATTTTTAAAAAATAATTGGAGAAGACTATGTGCTATTCTATCTATTTACTGCTCTTAGCCTCCTTTTTACATCTTGATTCTTTTAAAGGTTAAAATGTTTAAAAATGGAATATATATCAGCTTTGAATTAGTAATATTAATCTATTTCTTTTCTAAGTAAATGAAAAATATTCAGTGCAAAACTCAAAAACAAAAAGGATATTCATGGTAAAAATTCATTATGTGATTTTTATTTCAATTTTAT
>CAYLYM010000111.1:0-12792 GCA_964387645.1 uncultured Calditrichaceae bacterium
GTTTGGGTTTAATCCGTAGGTCGAGCATCCCAGCTTGATCAAATCAGGCATTCAAAACAGAGGTGCTTCACCCGTAGGTCAAGCATCCTTGCTTGACCAAAGATGAAGCCACCAATTGCGGACAACCAGGAGTGGTTGTCATACGAGTAAAAAATAAACGAAAAGTAGTTCGGATTATTTTAAAGAAAAAAAATTCTTTCATTTTGTAGGGGGGAGATTGGAACCAGCTTTTTAATTCGGTCGATTAACATTTTATTTAATTATTTTATATGAAGTTCTTCTAACATGATTAATAATCCTGGTTAATTTTATATCCACTTCCAGCCCTTCCAGTGGGTTGACTCCAAATACTCCCAGGTTTCGAGCTTCGCGGTGTAATTCTTCCACAATTGCCAGATTCTTATAAAAATTTGCTTTGTTTTTTCGAGCAAGCTGATATTCGAATTTTCGGAGCTTTTGGGGATTTTTAATCAAGATGTTTTCCTCTATATTATCTCGTTGCAAAATATATTAAAATATGTGCGAATCAAAAGTAATTTTTCTGATTTCACCGGGTCAGCGCCGGGGAGTGCAGCACGTAACCGCTTTTTTCCATGCGGTATTTGCGGCGCAGCTCCAGTGTATGGGCGGGCAGAATGGCCATAAAGCCGAATTTCTGGCGGATTTGGTCGATGGCAGCGTCCAGTAGTTCCTGGCGAGTTTTCTCATTAAACAATTTGAGTTGCAGATTCCGCCATTCAATCTGGGTGACAGAGACACCCACCAGCCGGATACGCAGCCGGCGGAAGGGAATTCTGGCAACAATTTTCTCTACCGCACTGAAAATTTCTGCGGCGTTGTCGGTGGCCTGCGGCAGGGCTTGCGACACATTATGTTGGGTAAAATCGGAATAACGGATTTTAACCCCCACCTTCCGGCAGAGCAATTCTTCCTGACGTAATTTGGCGGCAATCCGCTCGGTCAGGTACTGCAGGGTGGCTCTCACTACTTCCTGCTCGGTGGTGTCTTCCTCGAAGGTAGTTTCGCGGCTGATCTGTCTGGGCAGAATGCGCGGTTTGACTTCCCGCGAATCAATGCCGTTGGCCAGCTCCCACATCCGTTGACCGTTGACGCCAAAGATTTCGGTCAGCACCAGTTTGGGCAGGGCAGCCAATTGTCCGATGGTGAAAATGCCCAGATCGGTTAGTCTGGTTTTAGTCATGGGACCCACGCCGTAAAGTTGGTCAACCGGCAGCGGGGCCAGAAATTCTTTTTCGCGTCCTGGCGGCACGTACACAATGCCTTTGGGTTTTTTTAATCCCGAAGCGATCCGGGCAATGATTTTATTGCTGCCAATGCCGATGGAGACGCCGATGTGCAGCGCATCTTCCACCTCCTTTTGAATCTGTCGGGCCAGCTCTTCTGGCTCAGGATGCAGGTGCAGGGTGCCGGTCAGGTCCAGATAGGCATCGTCCAGGGAGGTGAACTCCACCACCGGGGTGTAGCGCAGGTAGATCTCCTGCATCACCAACGAAGCCGCCTGGTAATGCTGGAAATTGCCTTTCAGAAAAACGGCTTCCGGGCAGATGCGTTTGGCTTCTACCAGCGGCATGCCGGTGCGCACGCCGCGAGCTCGAGCCTCGTAACTGGCGGTATGCACCACCCCGCGTTGATTCTCGGTGCCGCCCACCACCACCGGTTTACCGCGCAACAGCGGGTTAAAGCCCTGCTCCACCGAGGCGAAAAAGGCGTCGGCGTCGATATGGGCGATGAGACGATGAAAACTCATAGAATATTAAGAAATTTACAAAGTTATCGTTTTAGGGAAGATAGAGTTGATAAATCTTTTCTTTTAATGGCGCGCAATATGGTAATGCCAACAATTTCTTTACCTTCGTAGCGAATAATAATATCATCTTCAGTCAGCTCGCTATTATCAGTACGGCTTGGCTGCTTAGTTTAAATAAAGAACATCTGCTTCTTCATCGTAGCTGGAGCAGACGCGTTTGAAGGGTATATGAAGCAATTTGGGGGTAAGGTCCAAAATTTTATGAATGTTTATAGCCTGGGTTATGCTTGTTGCCTTCTTTGAATTTGTTTTATTCGGCAGGTTAGAAAAGCAGTAATTATAAATCCGTCGTTTTTGTGCAATTCTTTATACACAACCACAATATGTTTACCACGATTACTTGGGCAATATGGGGCATTTCTTCTTTTATTAAATCTTCATATTTTCCGTTGCTCCCCAGGTGTCAAAGCCTAAAGCTTTTGCAGTATTTACTATATCTAGCATGGTGCTACCACGCACATCTGTTTTACACAATTCACGCAAATAGACTAGATCGGCATTACCTTTCCAATTATTTCAGGACACTTAAAAGAGTTACCGGACCACAATCAATTTGATCGTATTGACGAACAACCGGGTATTTTTGGTATGGAGTATTCAATATTTTTTTAATAAGTTTTTTGTAATTCATTCGATATCTCCAGATGTTGTAAAAATATGTCCACTGGAATATCCTGATAGGATAATTGAAATAATAAGATAAGCATTAATGCACTCTTTTCTTTATATGAATCTAAGTAACTTCTTCGATATTCTGTCGGAGTTATTCCAAAGTATTTTTTAAATCTCTTAATGGCATAATCTGTATCACGATAATAAGCTGGCACTGCTTGTTTAATAGTTAAATTTATATCATTAAGAGATTTAGCAAATTCGATTAGTTGTAATATTTCGATGTATTTGCCTGGTGATATTTTCATTTTCTGTTTGAATTTTTTTCGAAAGCTCTCATAAGACACATTTAATTCACGTGCAACTTCCTGAGGGCTCCGAATATTATTCAAGTTTTCATGGATGTAATTCACCGCTTTTTCGATCAACATAAGATTACATGGATATTTTTCTTAAGGAAAAAGGGTAAACAGAATAAAAATTATTTTTCACAAATTGTCAACATCTTTTTACTGGAATATTTGGGCAAATGGGGATTTTAATGGTTTGAATGGTTAGTTACCCACATTGAAAATCCGTATAAATCGGTTTACCCGCGCTTTGTAGCTGGTAGTGTGTACCACTTCGTGTGGACTCTCGATGCTGACTACGACTTCTGGTTTACTGTCCACCAACTGATAGAGTTCTTGTATGACTATAATCCTGCTGGTGTCTTATTTGTCGTCGAACAAGTCAACTCCAGCGCGGTAAAAAGGAGTCAATGTTTTGTGGTGAGGGAGTTTGGGATTTAGTTTAATAGACTTCAAAAGTATTGATAAATAGATTTTTCAGCGTTTAGAAAGGTATTTTATAACCTATACATTCCTGCTATAGATAAATAGTTCTGCTCTAAAAAATGTCGACATACTGATTGTTTGATTATGGATAGAATAAAAGAAAAGATTTAAAAAGCTGTATTTAATAAAAAATTTAAATTATCTTGTAATCTCATCGATCCATTTAATTAATTCTTCCTTATTTTTTTCAATTGAATTTAAATATTTTTCGGCGGCTATTTTACACTTTTTCGAAACAGACCTATAATACTCAAGATTATCTAATTCCTCAATTTTATTTTTCCAGGGGCGAATATCTATATTTTTTGACTTTACAAATTTTGATGGTGTTTGTTCCAGGTTGTAGCCTATGTCGAAAGTAAAACCAGTGTTTTCAAGAACCTCTTCTATTGCTTTTTGCTTCGTTGCTAATACAGGTATTCCATTAATCATAGCTTCCAGGATAATGCGGGGAAATCCTTCTCCCCAGAAACTAGGCAGAATGAATATTCGTACTTTTTCCCAGAACTGTTTAATGTCTAAATGGAATGGTTTCCAGGTTACATTCCCCAATATTGAAAATATTTCCTTTAACAACTCTGTTGTAGGGCCGGCATCCCCCATAACCAGAAATTTTCTTTCCGGCATTGCAATAGCTAGCCGAATCAACAATCCCAATCCTTTTTCTATAATCGGGTTTATAAAACCAATGTATTCTCTCTTATATCTTCCTGGGATAACTCGTGACTTGTCTAAATAATATTTTAAAACAAACGGTTTGTGGTTAGAGAATTTCTTAACTTTACATGCAAGATTTTTTGAGACACATAACAAGTGAACACCTTTTAATTTCGAATAAAATAATCTTTTCATAGAATCAAGAAAATAGGGGGTTCCAGAAAGCTCGGGATAATAATAAGAAATTAACTGCTCAAATTTGCCTGGTTTTAAGAATTCGCTGTCCTGTACAAATAGAATTAATTTTTTTCGTATTGATTCCGAACAGGAAGCAATAGTCATAATATCTATTATATGCGCACAAATTGCATCTGGCTTTTTAGTAATTACCAAATATTTTAATATAAGAAGAAATTTTTCAGGGTTTATCTTTTGGGAATTCCCATAAGAATAACTTATAATCCGGATATTATTATGAAAGAAACTAAATGATTTTAAAGGGAAATTTTTAAGTTTTATTTTTATGTTTTTAACATTCTCAATTTCTTTCTTGAAATATTTCCACTGAATGTAAGGAAGGATGTAAATCATTTCACAATGATAACCTTTTTCCTGGAAGAAAGAGAATACCTCTAGTTGTCTTAATCCTGCGCCATTTTTAAAGGGAACTTTTGGATAGCTTTTTATAAAAATTATCTTTTTGTGCCTCATATTCTAGAAATTTTTTAAAGTTATTATACCAAAAAGGATTTTGACAGTAAGCTCTCCTAACCAAATAAATACGGAAATTAGAAATGCTTTCTTACGGGTAATGCTCGGGATGGTCGACAAAGCAATATATAGTACGGCTGTATACCAGATTGAAAAAATGCTAACATTATTTAGCAATATATAAACAAAGTTGTTTACATGATCAGGATTAAAAAAGATGTGGAATCCGGTGCGATTAAAGTCTGGTTGTACTTTTAATTTTGGGGTCCTAACGTTAATATAATGGACATGTTGAAAAAAGCCTCTAACATAAAAATTATTCGTGCGTGACAAATAAAAGAAAACAATTCTTTAAAATGTATTTGAAATACATTGAAAATCCAACAAAGCCCCAGAGAGAAAAAAGAGAGGATAAACAACTTTACAAGTTCAAAAAATGGGATGAATAATAAGCTGATCAAAATCCATTTATTAAAGAAGTAGCTAATAGTGCTAAAGTTAAATGTTTCTCTTGTAACAGTAGAATGAATTTGAAATAACACAAAAAGCATCAAATAACCAACAAAAATCAGACCGAAGCAGTATACAATGAAAGCAGGTAGCCAAGATGAATTTATTTTTAATCTTCGAAAAGTGTTCTGTGGATCGTAAATCACCTGGACAAAAGAAGGAAGATGATTTTTATTAATGATGTAATTCTTCATATTTTATCAATATCATTAATTGCAAATAATTTTTCAGAGTTTAATAAATGGTTTGCTATCGTTTTAACCAAAGTAAGCAGAACAATACCCAAAATAGTTGCAAAGAATGTAAATTTTAAATTAAAAATCAAAGTGCCTTCGAAAATGAGTAGGGAAATAAGAATCAAAGGTAAAATAACAAGGAAAGAAATTGAAATAGCAGAATATGAACTCTTGGCTTTTACAGAAACACATATTCCAGACCAGGCTGCAAGCATTGAATAAATTGGTAAAATAATGATATGAAGCATCCACCATTTAGGTCTTAAAAGATATAAAATGGTCGAAAAATTGAACTTTATCCATGTGAAGATAAGAATAGTTGTATAGCAAAAAATTACTAAAAGAAAAGAAGGTATTACGCTTCCGAGCATTTTGCCAGTTAAAAGTACATTGTTTTTTATCGGTAATGTGAATAAATATTCCATAGTCCTTTGTTCCTTCTCGGAAACAATGCAAGTAGAAGAAAGAATGGTAGGTAAAATTAGAGCAATTAAAATTAATATATAGAAATAAACAGTGTTTAATAACAATAAAGTAAATGATGTTTTTTGATCAAATCCTGAAATATCTAGCATCTTAAATATGCTATTTAATAAAGAAGTTTCTGTTCCGGTTTGTTGAAAAGGGCCTATTTCCATACTGGCGCCGGAGTTGAATATGAAATAAAAAATTAATCCTGCAGCCAAAAAAATACCAAGGATAACATATAATAGTACACCGGTTTTAAGATCATCTATTAAATCTTTTTGGGCAATTGCGATTATTGGTTTCATCGGTTTGGTTCACCTCTTTAATAGTTGCAAATAATTTTTTCGCGATTAAATAACTGTTTTGCAATGGTCTGAGATATTATTACCAGTAAAATGCCTCCAAAGATGGAGCATAACATAAAATTAAAACCAAATATTACAGTTCCATGAATAATGGGATAGTAAATGAGAAAAAACATTAACAGAGCGGGAAAAAAAGAAATTATCATGGCAGAACGTGAGGATTTTGCTTTCAACGAAATGCAAAACCCAATCCATGCGGAGAACAAAGCATATATAGGTACAATAAAAAAATGAAGTAACCACCATTTAGTGCTCAACAAATACCTTGCGGCAGGAAATCCAAGTTTCATAAAGGTCAAAATAACAATAGCAATATAACATAAAGTTGACAAGAGAAGTGAGGGAAGAATTGACGCAATTATTTTCCCTGCCGTAATTTCTTTATCACTCAGTGGTAGTGAAAATAAATTTTCAATTGTCTTATGTTCTTTTTCTGCAACAATAGAAGTGGTGGATAACACCAATGGCAATAGCCCGATTAAACCTATCAAGAAAAAATATATAGTATTGAATTGGAGAAGAATAAAAGCTGTTTGGGAATCAAAAACTAAAAGTCCAAGCGATTTGTATAAATTGTTGACCAATTCGTCTTCGAAAGAATGATAAAGTGGGAAACCGATTTTTTGAACAGGTGTACGTTTAAAAATTAAATAAATAACAAATCCTGACACTAGTAAGATGTAAAATAAACTCCACCTTTTATCCCAATTTTTTAAGACATCTATTAAATCTTTCCTGGAAATTGCAATTATCGTTTTCATTGGCTTGTTTCCCTTAATTAATCGTTGCAAATAATCTTTTTGTGATTAAATAATCCCTTTGCAATGGTCAGTGATATGACCGATAAAGTAATACCCAGAATACTAGAGTAAATATTTAACTTATTATTAAATATTATAGTGCTATGAAGTATCGGAAAAAGAAGAAGAAGAGTTACAAAAATGAAAAAATTTATTAACAATACAGAAGATATTGTAAGTGAGGAACGTGAAGTTTCTGATTTGATAGAAATACAAAATCCAAATAATGCAGTAAAAATTGAGTAAATTAGCACAGTAACAAAATGAAGTATCCACCACTTCAGATCCAAGAAATAATTTGTTGCAGATGGTCCAAATTTGAAAAAAATTAAAACAATGGTTATTAAATAACTCAATATAGTTAAAAAAAATGAAGGGATAATTGATGCAATTATTTTTCCCATAAAAATATTAGAATCATTGATTGGAAGCATAAATAGGCTTTCTATTGTTTTTTGTTCTTTTTCGGAAAGAATAAAAAGACATGATAAAACAAGTGGTAACATTAGCACAATATCTAACGCATAAAAATAATGGGTGTTAAAAAGAACAAAAGCTGTTTGGGAATCAAAAATTGTGATATCTAATACCTTATATAGATAATTAACCTTATCTTTGCTAAAAGTCGAAAATATAGAAATTACTTTTTTATCTGGTGTTCTTCCAAGCAGTAAAATAATATAGAAAACAACAAGGCTAAAAAAGATAAAGAATCTTACTTTATAATTTTTGAGAAAATCAGATGAATCTTTTTTAACAATAGCAATCGCATATTTCATGATTTTTCATTTCCTTTAATTATTTTCAAATAGAAATTGGTAAGATCGAAATTTTCGTAACGTTGTTCATATTCGGATTTGATATCATTAATACTTCTATCTGCTAATTTTTTACCAGAATTTATAATAACAACTCTGTTACAAATGTCCCCAATATCATGAAGAAGATGTGTACTTAATAGAATGCATTTACCCTGTGTTTTAAATTCCTGTAATAGCTCTTTTAGAGTAATCTGTGCTTCTACATCCAATCCATTCATTGGTTCATCCAGCAATAGAACATCGGGAGAACATGAGAAAATGCGGATTAATCCCAACTTTTTTATCATTCCATAAGAATACTTACCAACGGGTCGGGATAACATATCTATTAATTGAAATCTTTCGGCAAGCTCACGAACATTGGATGAGTGAACATCCAATCCATAAAATTGCAGATAAAACTCCAGGTTTTTTATCCCAGAAAATCTTTTGTAAAAGCCGATTTGTTCTGGTAAATATCCCACTCGGCGTCGGACTTCTTCCGGTGACTTCAACGGATTTAAACCACAAATACTTATTTGGCCAGAAGTAGGTTTTAACAAGGTAGCCAATAACCTTAAAGTTGTCGTTTTCCCGGCTCCATTTGGACCAGCCAGACCTACTGTCTCGCCAAGTGTAATGCTAAGAGAAAAATCATTGAGAGCTCTGCTATTACCTTTATAATCTTTGGTAACATTAATCATTTGGATCATTTTAGCCTCTCCAAATTTATTTTGAATATTAAAAGAAAGGACGTATCGTCATTTATTTTATAAAAATACTTATTAACAACTGGACCAGTCAAAATAGCCATCTAATGCGCACATTAGAGCCGTGGGACCCAAAATTGCTGTACCTATTCCCCCCAAAAAAGAACCCAATGAAGAAACTAAACAAATTGTCCTCCATGCTTCACACTGGTCTTCATTCATTCCACTTCCGAGAAGTAATTGAAGTTCTAATTCGTCCATTGGTTGAGGGGGGAGAGAACTTTCTTGCTGCAGAGGAGTTTGTAATGCCGCCAAAGCCATCCCGGCTTGAACATGTGAAATTGAAAACCATATTACCAGAGAAAAAATTAATGTAAGAGCCATAAGATGCTTTGTCTTTTTTTTATCACAAACCTTCTTCAAGGTTTTTGGTTTAGCTGTTTATGGCGATACGTCCTTTCTATTGTTTTTCAAAAATTAAAATTCTTCCATTCCAAATTTTTTCCCAGGTCGTTTTTGGATAAATCACTCTTCCAACTGCTGGATCACGAACAATTATTCTATTTGAATCTACTTTATCAATAATTACATAGTGACTATTTTTGACAAGTGTCAATAATGGAGGGGAACAAATAGATAATATACCCCAATCTGCATAAAGTGCTTTAACTTTAAGCCCTTCTTTTTTGGCAATTTCTGCACACATCGCCATTGTCATGCCGATATCCGACAATCGCGCCTTTTTTCTTAAATATTTTGTCTCCTTTGTAATATCGAAATGTTTTAAAATCATGGCCAATGCTGCTATACCGCAATCATTTTCCTCTTCTTGGAATATTACGTTCTGAGTATCTATAAATCGGCCTCCATAAAGTTGTACGTAAATCCTATTCAATAAAGAATTGTAAGTACGAAAATGAATTTTTCTACATAAAATTGAAATAAAAAATAGTATTAAAATAGAAAATAATTTAAGTATTCTTTTCAAATCAGTTTTCATAGTTATTATTCATAAATTCATGGATTTTGAAGTTTTCTATATTATTACCTATGAATACATGATTTATAGTGCTTTTTTGAATAACTACAAGAGTTGGAATTTGAAGGGCTCTCAATATTTTAGCTATTTCATGTTTATAGTCCCAGCCAATAAGACAATTCACCTTCAACTTGCTTGAATATATTTTCCAATAATTCTCATTATCTACACTTATTAAAATCAGATGCTTTTCCAGGAATTTTTTCGAGGATTCATTTTGTGATGTCAGTAACTTAGCAAGATATCTTCTGCACTTTGAACATCGAAATTTATAAATATAAACGATTTTAAGATTCTCATTATTATCTGGGAATATTAAAACAAATCCACCTGGTTTTTGAAGTTCGATTTGTGGAAATTCTTGACCTGGCTTTAGTCTACCTTTCGCATTGAGAAACCACCGGGTCATGCCTGAGAACGCGAGAATCACCATAAGCAAAAAAATAATGATTCCACTTCCCATTAAAGGCTTTTCATCATGCATCATTATTATTTATTTAGTTTGAGTGTATTGTTTTAATTTAATTAGATCCTGACATTTGTGGAAATTTCTATTTGGCCTATATGATTCTAAGTAACTTTTTCGGTATTCTGTCGGAGTTATTCCAAAGTATTTTTTAAATCTCTTAATGGCATAATCTGTATCACGATAATAAGCTGGCACTGCTTGTTTAATAGTTAAATTTATATCATTAAGAGATTTAGCAAATTCGATTAGTTGTAATATTTCGATGTATTTGCCTGGTGATATTTTCATTTTCTGTTTGAATTTTTTTCGAAAGCTCTCATAAGACACATTTAATTCACGTGCAACTTCCTGAGGGCTCCGAATATTATTCAAGTTTTCATGGATGTAATTCACCGCTTTTTCGATCAACATAAGATTACATGGATATTTTTCTTAAGGAAAAAGGGTAAACAGAATAAAAATTATTTTTCACAAATTGTCAACATCTTTTTACTGGAATATTTGGGCAAATGGGGATTTTAATGGTTTGAATGAATGGTTAGAACAAAGGGTTATGTTAGCACTTTACGCTATTTTTCTGTATTGCCCACAATTAACAGGCTTATCCCGTAGCAGGCCTGCCTGGTGTTAGAGAGGAGATTAAGGTTTCGTCATGCTTCCACCGTCCCGTCAAACTGGTGCCTGCCGGACAGGTCTGTTCCAGCGAGGCGAAAAAGGCTTCAGCACCTGCCAAAGGCAGTGTGACAGGAATGCGGACGATGAGACGGGAACGAGGGTATTTCATACAATAATGCGAAATGATTGAATTAGTCATTGCATAGATGTCTTTAAGAGTCAGTTATTGGAAGAGAACGAATTCGTATACGGTTCTCCTCAATGATAACCACACATCCTTTTTCTATATCTCCTTTGAAACTTGGCAAATTTGTTAGGAAAATTTTGGCTTGTTGTTCAGGTCTTAGTTGAGATAATTTCCGAAAAAGCAACGATGGATGGTTTTGACTTTTGTCGCAAAGCGAGGATGGTTCCAAAATCGGTATCGGCAGAAATGATCACCCGCTCATCATGTTCAGCAAGTTCAAAAATTTTTTCATCACTTGCTGCCTGGAGGGAAAGGTCCGAACGTGCAAAGTATCGTACCCTGCTTTGCGAAATGCCTCGGCTAAAAAAGGAGAAAGAGCATTGTTTACCAGAAATTTCATTATGTTTCGATGAGTGGAATTTCTCGTTCTTTAACGGTTTCCGCAGCGTATAGCAGAGCTTCACGAATGTCCTCAGGTTCCAGGTCCGGATAAGCTTCAAGTATTTCTTTTTCACACATACCATTAGCGACCATTGCCACTACGGTTGCTACAGGAATTCGAAGTCTTCGAATACAGGGAACACCGCCCATTTGTTCTGGATTAACCGTGATTCGGGTAAATTTCATTGTTTCCTCTCTATATAAAAAATCTCCTAAATATTTCCTGAAAATTATCAGAAAGCAAAGATCATTTACGTGTTTTTATTTTAAAATATGTGTAAGGTTCCACGGGGAATATTATTCGGATTTGCGATACTAATTTTTCTTCCTGCTCCTGATATCTATCTTACCCCGCCGTGGATCTGCTTGCCGTCAGGCAGGGAATGAAATCTCCCTCAGGTCATTGGACAGACCTGCTCCGCACCGAGGCAAAAAAGGCGTCGGCGTCGATATGGGCGATGAGACGATGATATTTAATAATGGGTTTATTCATAAAGGATGCGCTTTGCTTATAGAGAGGAGTATTTATAAACAAATCAAACTCGTTGTCTAAATATGCCTGAAGTCTTGGTTGAAGAAACTGCTGCAGAAACTCTTATCATCCAACAGAAATTGCTGAAACCTATGGAGTGATTTGTTATTTTTAATAGTTTCTCGGTCATATCCTTCCTCATTTTTTTATTTATCTCTTTTGTTTAAGGGCAGGAAGGATGTGAAATTTATTAAACTTATTTACACAAAATTATCGGGTTCAATTGGGGTGAGTAAAAATGGAAATCGCCATATTTTTCATTTTGCATTGGTATTTATCTCTCTTTTCACAGACCTTTTTCCTGCATCGCTATGATGCCCATCAACAATATTGACTCTCTCCGTTTATGGAAAAGGTGTTTTATTTGCTTACTTTCATCACCCAGGGTTCATCAACTTTGAGTGCGCATGCTTATGCCATCATGCACCGTATGCATCATGAATACAGCGACACGGAAAGAGATCCGCATTCGCCCCATTTTTTCAAAAATGTTTTTACCATGATGTGGCACACCAGGAACATTTACAACTCTATTTTGAACAAAAAATTTTCTCCCGGTCCGGAATTCGAAAAGGATGTACCCAATTAGGAGACGTTCGAGAAATTTTATGACAAATGGTACGTCCGGGTAAACTGGGGAGTCCTCTATACGCTGTATTACATCAAATTTGCTACCGCCTGGTGGATGTTTCTGCTGTTGCCCATCCATTACCTGATGGGGTCGGTTCACGGAGCGATTGTCAACTGGGCGGGACATAAGTACGGTTACCGGAATTTTGACCTGCCCGATAAATCCCGTAATACCCTTCCCATCGATTTTCCCTTACTGGGGGAGTTATATCAGAACAATCATCACAAATACCCCTTGTCCCCCAACTTTGCCCGGCGCTGGTTCGAATTCGATTTTGTCTATCCGGTGATGCGGGTGCTGCATTTCTTGAAAATAATCCAGCTCAAAGAGTTTAAAACAACTTAA
>CAYLYM010000112.1:0-12784 GCA_964387645.1 uncultured Calditrichaceae bacterium
TGAGAGTGTTTTCGAGCTATTTATGAAGGCTTTCGAAAAGCAAGGAAACGTTCGGTTAACCACTACACAAATGAACATGCTGGCACAGAAAGCATTGGTGAAATCTGGCAAACATTGGATAATTCACCGGGATTTTGTGGGTCGGAGTGCAAGTGTTCTGGCTAAAGCGATCGGGCTGAATGTTTCGGATGAAGTGCCATTATTGTTTGGTGAAACTGATCGGGATCATCCATGGGTGGTAGCAGAACAGATGACTTGCTGTATTCCGGTTGTGCGAGTCAGGGATTTTGAAGACGGTGTAGAAGCCTCATTAAAAGCCGAACATGGTTTTAAACATACTGCAAGTATTTTTACACGTGATATCCACAGAGCTACTTTGTTTACCAGGCAATTGGATTGCGATGTTCATGTTATCAATGGTGGAACAATACGTGGGGATGGTGGTGATCTGGGAGAGGCCTATTTCTCCCACACTATTGCGACACCAACTGGAGAAGGCATTTGCACGCCGCTGGATTTTTGTCGGAAGCGTCGCATTATGACGCATGGCGCCTGGCGGTTTGTATAGTCAGTAGGAAAAGATAACATTCTACGAGATTTTCGATTGTAAAGTTTACAATGGTTTAGGTTGTTCAATAAATCAATTATTTATGAAAAAGATTTTGAAAATAGAGACTAAAGCTTTTGAGGAGTAAAAAATGGCAGAAGTGAAATCAATTGGTGTATTAGAGACACTGGGTTTTACCCCTTTAATTGAAGGAGCTGATGCGGCGGTGAAGGCAGCCAATGTGGATATTGTAGAATGGCGCCAGGTGGGAAGTGGATATGTTTCTTTTATTATCTCTGGCGAGGTTGCTGCAGTGAGATCAGCGATTGAGGCCGCTCGTGCTGCAGCTTCTCGGGTTGGCGAGGTTGTTTCCGATCTAGTCATCCCAAGGCCGGTGGATGAATTATGGACAACTTTTGAAAAATAATTGGGCGAAGAGCGATGATTTTTGCTAAGGTTATAGGTACAGTCGTCTCAACCCAAAAAGATGAGAATCTTCAGGGAATGAAGTTATTGTTGTGTAAAGAAGTGGACCATAGAGGTAAGCCTCTTGATTCTTATCATGTTGCCGTGGATGCTGTTCAGGCTGGGGAGGGCGACTTTGTACTATTGGCTTATGGTTCGGCTGCCAGAATGACGGATCTAACTCGCAATGCTCCAATCGATGCGGTTGTAATGGCTATCATTGATAATGTGGAAATGGTTGAGAATACATAGTTTTTCCGGTTCATCCGGATCGAGTATTAAATAGAAAAGTACATAAAGGTAGTCTTGAACAAAGAGTCATAAAACGCTGCAAATAGAAGCGGCAAATAACTATTTTTTAAAAATAAGTGTGTTTGATGAAATTAGGTAGAGTTATCGGAAAAGTCTGGGCAGAGCGTAAAGTGTCTCAATTGCAGGGCTGTAGATTACTGGTGATCCAGCCATTAAGTTCGGATGGTAAAAAAATTGACCGGCCGCTGGTGGTGGCCGATCCCAAAAATATTGCTGGCCCGGGAGATCTTGTTCTTTATGTGACCAGCACTGATGCCAGCCAGGCATTCGATACTGGATTTGCCCCTGTGAATGCCAGCGTGGTAGAACTGGTGGATTCAATTGATTAAGAAAAATGTTTTTAGCGAAAGTTAAAAAAATCGTTACTGCAACGGAGAAACATCCTGCTTACCAGGAAAAACGAGTTTTTGTAGTGCAACCTATTTATCCTGATGGGCGAGATAAAGGATCGGAATGGGTGGCCATCGATTATGTTGGCGCCGGGATTGGTGATATCGTGGTTTGTGGTGGTGCACCAGGCGTGGCCCGTGAAGTTTTCGGGTTGGATCGCGCGCCTATTCGAACCTTGATTATGGCAATTGTTGATCGAATAGATTACAAAGATATTTGATATGAATATTCAAGATGTTGCTTATATGGGAGTTGTCGGTGCAGGCGGCGCCGGCTTTCCGACTCATGTCAAGTTGGATTCTTCTCCGGATACCCTAATTATGAATGCAGCGGAATGCGAGCCGTTGCTTCATAAAGACAAGGAATTGTTACGCCATTTTCCAGACCAGGTTCTGGAGGGATTGCAAATAGCTATGCAGATTACTGGAGCTCGGCGCAGCATCATCGGAATTAAGAAAAAATATCAAGATGTTATCGAACTTCTATCGGAGAAAATTAATGGTAACATCTCTATCTCAACAATAGGCGATTTTTATCCTGCTGGAGACGAAATCACTCTGATATATTTAACCACTAACCGTCTGGTCCAACCCGGTCAATTACCTATTTCAGTCGGATGTCTCGTTCAAAATGTGGAAACGCTTTACAATATTGCTACAAAAAAGCCGGTGGTGGAAAAATTTGTTTCTGTTGCTGGCGCTGTAGAATCACCGGCTACAGTGAAAGTGCCGGTTGGAACTACCTATGGCGATATACTTTCACAGTTCAAAATTACTGCCAGGAACTATGTGATTCGATCGGGAGGTTTGATGATGGGCGAATTAGTAAAGGATTTGAATCAGGTGGTTACTAAACGTACTGGGGCAATTATCGTTTTACCTTCCGATCATTACTGTGTGACTATGTATGAACGTTTTACTACAAATCATGATGTAGACCGGATTGCCAAAGCTGGTTGTGACCAGTGTAGTTTTTGTACAGAATTTTGTCCGCGCTATTTACTGGGTTATCCGGTTCGTCCTGAAACGGCCATGCGTAATCGGATGTTTACCCGAGAAGGAATGCCTTTTGTTAACCCTGGCAGTGCTTTTTGCTGCGAGTGTAATTTGTGTACTATGTATGCCTGTCCTGAAAGTCTTGATCCAAAAGGTGCAATTGTCATTGAAAAAAAGATTTTACAAGAGCAGAATATCCGCTGGGAAGGATTACCCATCGCTGTTCATCCCATGATGGATTTTCGTAAGGTCTCTACCAGAAAACTTATGCAGCGTCTGGATGTATTGCAATTTAAAGATGAAGGACCATTGGTGGACCTGGAACTTACCCCGGAAGTGGTTCGGATTCCTTTGAGTCAACATGTTGGCTCACCTGCTGTTCCTGTAGTTGAGAAAGGCGATGTTGTGCAAAAATATGATTTGATTGGGAAAGCCAGTGGAAAAATTTCTGCAAACATTCATGCTTCCATCACTGGTAGAGTGATAGAAGTCAACTCAAAAGAAATTGTGATTCAGAGGGAAGAATGAATGAACGAAATGCAATTGGTATAATAGAACTATCTAGCATTTACAAGGGCTTTGAGGTGCAGGATGCCGTTTTAAAAATGGCCAATGTCGAAAAGTTGATTGCCAGAACCATCTGTTCCGGTAAATACCTGATTATGGTTCGCGGAGAGATAGCAGATGTGGAGAGTTGTCTGGAAACAGCCCGCGAAGTTGGTGGTTTTGCCATTGTGAACGCCACAATAATTCCTAATGTTGATCAGCGTATTTTTCCCGCCATTGCTGGAGCCACCACCCTGGATACCAGTGAGCCGGTGGATGGCCTTCTGGTAATTGAGACTTTTTCTGTAGCCACAGCTATAAAGGCGGCGGATTACGCTATAAAAGAAGCCGAATTGGATATATTGCGAATTCATGTAGCCATGGCCATTGGTGGAAAAGGATTCATTGCAATTACCGGTAACCTGGATGCACTCAAATCGGCTGTCATTCCTGCTATTGAATACCTCAAGGAAGAAGGGATGTTGGCCGGCTACTCGCTTATTCAAAATCCTCATAAGGATTTATTGCGAGAGTTGATTTAAAGTTGATACTAAATTTTTCTTATAAACAGAAAGTTTAAAAAGTTTTAAGAGCTTCCTAAGATTTTGGAAGAATATGATTTCTTCAATGGAGGTCTTTTAGATGAGTCACTATCATATTTATGGTGAATGGGAATTGAAAAAAATGATTATTGAGATAGGACGTCGAATCTGGGTGCGAGGATTTGTTGCGGCTAATGATGGGAATATAACGGTTAAAATTAACGATGATGAAATTTTAACCACTCCAACAGGTGTGAGCAAAGGTTTCATGACGCCAGACATGATCATCAAAATGAGTATTGATGGTAAAGTGCTCTCATCCAGTTCAAAATACAAACCCAGTAGCGAAGTCAAAATGCATCTGGAGGTTTATCAGCAGCGTGAAGATATACGTTCAGTTATTCATGCCCATCCTCCCTACTGCACCAGTTTTGCCGTAGCCGGTATTCCTTTAGATAAATGTGTATTGCCTGAAGCCATTCTCACTCTTGGTGCGGTTCCTATCGCTGAATATGCCACGCCTTCGACCATGGAAATACCGGAATCTATTCGACCTCACATTCAAAACACTGATGCAGTACTTCTGGCCAATCATGGCGCATTAACTCTTGGAACAGACCTGATTAATGCTTACCACCGAATGGAAACATTAGAACATGCTGCTCATATTGTTTTTTTAGCTATACAATTAGGTAATGTCAATGTAATACCGCAAGAGCAAGTGGATAAATTAATGGCTTTGCGAGATCGATATGGGTTAACAGGTCGAATAACAGCGTGTCGGGCGGCGCCTTCAGGGGCACAAACGACGGTAAGTCCGGATGATGAAACCATTCAAAAAATCACCCGACAGGTAATTGAAAGATTAAAAAAAACTTAAACGCTTGAAGAAGTAGCCCTAAAGTAGTCAATATTACAAAATTTTCAATTATCGACTTTTTCATATAAAACCAGGAGAAAAATACCGTGAAAATATTGATCGCTAATCCCGGTAGCACTTCTTATAAATGTAAACTTTTTGAAATGGATGACACAACCGTTCTTTTTCAGGCCACAGTTGAGAGAATTGGTGACACACAGGGTATTTATACTTATCGATTTGCTGGAAAAGAAGCCGTTCAGCAGCTAAAACATATTCCTGATTATTTTACTGCCGTAAATCTTACCATTGATACCTTAAGAAATGAAATCCCCATTAAAAAGGTGGCAGCAGTAGGATTCAAAACGGTGCATGCAAAAGGTGTGACTGGATGTGTAGAACTCACAAACCGGGTTATTCAAGCCATGCAGGATTACCTCCCGTTGGCGCCAGTGCACACCCAGGTTTATCTAACGGCCATATCAGTCTTTAAAAAACTCTTACCCGATACCCCTCTCATCGGATTATTCGAGACTGCATTTCACACCCAGATTCCGCCTGAAGCTTATCTGTATGGAATTCCTTACGAATACTATGAAAAGCACGGCATTCGTAAATATGGGTTTCATGGCGCTTCTCATCGTTATGTTGGTGAGAGAGCCAGGGAATTATTTTTCCCAGAGAAAGATTCCTGGAAGATTATCTCCTGTCATTTAGGAGGCAGTTCATCTGTTTGCGCCATAAAAAACGGCATTTCTGTAGATACTTCTATGGGAATGAGTCCACAAAGCGGGTTGTTGAATGCCAAACGAGTCGGCGACCTGGATCCGTTTGCATTGCTTTATCTCATGGAAATAGAAAATTTAACCATTGAAGAAATACGAGAGATTCTTATTTCCCGCAGTGGAATCTATGGCATCTCTGGTTTCAGCGGTGATTTTCGGGATATTGAGGAAGCCATGCAAAAAGGTAATAAACGAGCCGAATTGGCATTCAAAACTTTTGCTTACTATGTTAAGAGATATATTGGTGAATATATGGCGATATTGAATAGGGCTGATTGTATTGTTTTCACGGCTGGTGCCGGGCAAAATTCACCAGCATTGAGGAAAGAGATTCTGCAAAACATGGAAAACCTTGGCATTGTTTTAGATGAGGAAAAGAATCAGACTAATCCACGGGAAGGATTAATTTCTGCAGAGGATTCTACAGTGAAAATTGCTGTCATTCCAACTAACGAGGAATTCATTGTGGCGCGAGAAATCGAAAGAAAATTAAAAGATGCAAAATAATATTTTTTACAATGGAAGTTTTTTAAAGGCGAAAAGATTAGTAGATATTATTTTAAGAAATAAAAGTTACTAATGCGGTTTAAATGAAACAGAAAAAGATAACAATATAAGAGAGAAACATTTAAGGAGGAACATTTTATGGCTAATATCCAGAGTTTGAAGGTTAATAAACCGGTTAAGCGATTGCGTGGACCACTTCCTAAAATTGGTATTCGTCCAGTTATTGATGGTCGACGTCAGGGTGTTCGGGAATCGTTAGAAGAGCAGACCATGAATATGGCAAAAGCGGCAGCAAAATTCCTGGAGGAAAATTTGAGACATCCTAATGGGATGCCGGTTGAATGTGTTATTGCTGATAGGACCATCGGTGGAGTTGTCGAAGCGGCGGAATGTGCTGAAAAATTTGCCCGCGAGGGTGTTGGCGTGTCTTTAACCGTTACTCCTTGCTGGTGTTACGGTATAGAGGTTATGGACACAGATCCATTAATTCCCAAAGCAGTTTGGGGATTCAATGGTACAGAACGCCCCGGTGCAGTTTACTTGGCGGCAGCGCTGGCCGGGTACAATCAGAAAGGTTTGCCAACGTTCGGAATTTATGGAAAAGATGTCCAAGATAAAGACGACTCCTCAATCCCGGAAGATGTGCAAAAGAAGTTGTTGCTTTTTGGCAAGGCTGGTTTGGCTATGGCAGAGATGCGTGGTAAGTCATACCTGGCCATTGGTGGTGTTTCCATGGGAATTGCTGGATCCATTGTAGATCAGGATTTTTTCCAGGATTATCTGGGAATGCGCGTTGAAACGGTTGACATGAGCGAATTAGTACGACGGATTGAAGAAAAAATTTATGATGAAGAAGAATTTAAACGGGCCATGGCATGGGTGAAAGAGAACTGTATTGAAGGGGAAGATGTCAATCCTAAAGAATTGCAACATTCCCGGGAAAGGAAAGATTGGGAATGGGAAATGGTGGTAAAGATGACAATCATCGCTCGTGATCTAATGATTGGCAATCCACGTCTGGAAGAGATTGGTTATCCAGAAGAAGCGCTTGGTCATAATGCTATAGTAGCAGGTTTTCAGGGACAGAGACAGTGGACAGACCACTTCCCCAATGGTGATTTTATGGAAGCCATTCTGAATTCGTCGTTTGATTGGAATGGGATTCGTGAGCCCTTCATTATTGCTACCGAAAATGATAGCCTGAATGGTGTGGCCATGCTATTTGGACATCTATTGAGCGATACAGCTCAGATATTTTCTGATGTGCGAACTTACTGGAGTCCGGAAGCAGTAAAACGGGTGACGGGTAAAGAACTCACGGGTAAAGCTGCAAACGGTGTTATACATTTGATCAATTCCGGATCAACCTGTCTGGACGCAACAGGCCGGCAAAAACGTAATGGTGAATCAGCTATGAAGCCCTATTGGGAAATCACATCTGAAGAGGCTGGTGCCTGTCTGGATGCCACCCGTTGGTGCCCTGCAGCTCTGGAATATTTCCGTGGCGGTGGCTTTTCTTCACAGTTCCTGACGGTTGGTGAAATGCCAGTAACTATGTCCCGCATCAATATTATTAAAGGTTTGGGTCCTGTATTGCAAATTGCTGAAGGCTATACAGTTGATTTACCGCCCGAGATACATCAAGTATTGGATCGCCGCACCGATCCTACATGGCCAACCACATGGTTTGTGCCAATTTTGACTGGTGAACCCCCTTTTGATAGTGTGTATAACGTAATGGCCAATTGGGGAGCTAACCATGGAGCAGTTAGTTATGGACATATCGGTGACAGGTTGATTACCCTGGCTGCTATGCTGCGAATACCTGTTTGTATGCATAATGTACCGGCTGAAAGAATTTTCCGTCCCAGCGCCTGGAGCGCATTCGGTGTCATGGATCCAATGGGAGCTGATTACCGGGCTTGCACAAACTTCGGCCCCGTATATGGAATAAAATGATTCGATGTTGTCAAACGTAATCTGAAAATTGTTGGTATGTTAATTTTCTTTTAAGACATGAAGAGGGGTTGAAAACGAAGATCAGATAAATATTTGAATTTATAAATTATCGGGCAATTGCATATCGATGAATAATTCTGTAATTGCCCGATACACATTGAAATGTCACATTATTATTTTTAGTTAAAACTTCGATTGTTTTGATGCGATACACTTAAATTTTTATGAAATAGTAATAAAAGTTAGAACAATTGAATTTGAGATCATGAAAGTTGCTTTATTTATTCCCTGTCTTTCTGAACATCTTTACCCTGATTCAGCCATTTCCATGGTAAAAGTTTTGAAGTACCTGGGTTGCCAGTTGGAATATGTAGAGAACCAGACCTGCTGTGGGCAACCAGCATTTAATTCTGGCTACTGGAAAGAAGTTGTTCCTCTTGCGGAACGGTTCATCGAACTATTTTCTGGGAAAGAATATATAGTCGCACCGTCGGGTTCTTGTGTTGCTATGGTTCGGGTTTTTTACCAAAAGTTGCCTATTAAAAAGCAATTAAAACCTGCTTTAGAAGATCTTCGTCAGCGCATATTTGAATTTACCGAATTCATTGTGGATGTGCTAAAAGTAACTGAGTTGGGTGGAAAATTTCCGCATCGAGTTACTTATCACGATTCTTGTCATTTGACCAGGGAATTAGGTATCCGGGAACAACCTCGTCAGCTCATTCGTGGGGTGAAAGGAGTAGATTTTGTGGAAATGGAGAAATCGGATATTTGCTGTGGTTTTGGCGGAACTTTTTCTTACAAATTTAAAGATGTTTCTGTGTCCATGGTGGCGCGCAAATGTCGTTACATTGAAGAGAGTGGCGCAGAATTTTGTATTGGAGCAGATTCCAGTTGTCTGATGAACATCGAAGGTTATTTAAGGAAACACAATATGCGTGCTCGCACCTTGCACATTGCTGATTTCCTTTCCAGAAGTTTGAATTTGTGATTTAATTTACGATGAATAGAACCAGGAAAATTGAATCATGATGAAAGTATCGCCACTTAAAATAAAAAAATATATCTCACAATCTTTACATAATCAACAACTGCGCCAGGCAGTGGATAAAGCGACAGATTCTTCTCTGATTACCAGACAAAAAGTAGTGGATCAAATTCCATATTGGGAAGAGTTGCGCTTTAAAACACATGCCATCAAAAAAGAAGTTATTGAGAATTTGGCCGATTATCTTGAAGAATTCGAAAAAAATTGTGTAAAGAATGGTATTTATGTTCACTGGGCGGAAAATAGTGCAGAAGCCCGGCGCATTATCCTGGATCTGGCTGTTAAGAATAAAGTTAAGAAAGTAGTTAAATCTAAATCGTTGACTACTGAAGAAATACATTTGAACAAATTACTCATCGAGAATGGTATTGAAGCCTTGGAAACCGATTTGGGCGAATATATTGTTCAGTTAAATGAGCAAATTCCATCGCATCTAATTATTCCTGCGCTGCATTTAAGTCGGAGGGATGTGGGAAAACTGTTTGCCGAAAAACTGGGTGTGGATTACACCGAAGATCCAGTTCAATTATTGCGTATTGCGCGGGCCAAATTACGGGAAAAATTTTTATCAGCCGATATGGGAATTTCTGGAGTGAATTTTGCAATCGCAAAAGCGGGTTGCTTCTGCATTGTAGAGAACGAGGCCAATGCCCATCTGACCATCACGTTGCCAAAAATTCATGTGGCAGTAATGGGTATTGAAAAGCTCATTCCTGATTTTTCATCACTGCCTTATTTCTTAAAAGTCCTTCCACCTAGTGCAACTTCTCAAAAATCTTCTACTTATGTCAATTTCGTGGGTGGACCCAGTCGATCGAAATACGGCGAAGGCCCGGAAGAAGTACACTTGGTACTGCTGGACAATGGCCGATCCCGTATATTGAGAGATGCGCAATTGCGCGAAACATTATTCTGCATACGCTGTGGTGCATGCTTAAATGTTTGCCCTGTTTATCAGCAAATTGGAGGCCATGCTTACGGCTGGGTCTATATGGGTCCCATCGGAATTACATTAATTCCGCAATTTTTAGGAGAGGCAACTGGTAAATACGCTCCATATCTTTCCAGTCTGTGTGGCGCTTGTTTCAACACCTGTCCCATGCGAATAAATATTCCGCATCATTTGTTGAAATTGCGTAAACGTATTGTGGAAAGTGGAAACACAATAATAATTGAAAGGCTGGGCATGTCTGTCTGGGCATTTTTAGCCAGACATCCTCACCTATATCGACTGGTAACCTGGTTTCCGGCTAAAATTCAACAACTATTTCCGAAAGATAAGTCCTTTCCAGTTCCCGGATATGGTAAGGAACGCTCATTTGGTCGATTCGATGCAAAGGGATTTAGAAAACGATATAAAAAATTAGAGAAAGAGGAGAGCGAAAAAACTTAACAGTTTAAATTTTAACTTTTAATAACTGTTCAAAGGTTTAATTAAAATTTTTTAGATAACTATAATTCTGAAAATTCAAATATCCAGATGAATATGAATAGTAACCGAGAAAAAATTCTTTCCAATATTCGAGAAGCTTTAAGAACGTCTTCAAATTTACCAGATATGCCTGAAGATATTGATGAAAAACTGGTTGAAAAGCTGAAAGCAGTTACTCCACCCGATCTTGAAGGACGACGGGAACAGTTCCGTCAGGAGCTGGAATTGGTTTCGGGAGAGTACTATTGGGTGAACAGCACAAAAGAAGTTGCTTTGATAATCTCAGACATTCTTCAAGAGAATCGATACGAGGAATTGGCTGTGACCGATGAGTCGTTATGCCAGGAAATCGCAGAAGTCATTGTGAATCAGCTTAAAGAGGTAAGGATTGTTCGTCCTTCTGAAATGGGTTATCCGGAACGAAAGAATCGACTGGCACAGGTAGATGCGGCATTGGTAAAGGCTGCTTTTGCCGTTGCAGATATCGGGTCTCTGGTTTTTCCATATGACAATACGGGGACCTCATTACCTCACTTTTTATCGGATTGTATTTTTGTTATTGTTGAAGAAAAAGATTTAGTTAGTAATCAATTTGAGTTGTTTGAGAAAATTTCGCCTGAAAAGGCTAAAAACATGGTTTTTATGACTGGTCCAAGTCGGACGGCAGATATTGAGAAAGTATTAGTGCTGGGTGCTCATGGTCCCAGACGCCTTATTGTTTTTATGTATCAATCGTCCTGATAGATTGATTTTTTAATAAGATTAAATAGATTTGGTAAGAAAAAATTAATGGAGCAAGTCAATGGCTTTACCTAAATTCATTGCTTGTGATTTTGGTGCCGAGAGCGGAAGGTTAATTCTTGGAACCATTGAACAGAATAAAATATCATTAGAAGAGATTCACCGTTTCCCAAACCGCCAGGTTAAAGTCTTTGGCCACATTTATTGGGACTTGTTGTATTTATTCGATGAATTGAAAAAAGGGTTATCCCAGGCCGTTTCCCGGGGACATAAGCGGTTAAGTGGTATTGGCGTTGATACCTGGGGTGTCGATTTTGGATTGATTGGCAGAGATAAACAGATTTTAGGAAATCCTTACGCTTACCGGGATTCCCGAACTGATGGAATGATGGAAGTAGCCTTTCAGCAGATGTCAAAAGATGAAATTTACCAGGTGACAGGGATTCAATTCATGCAGCTCAACACTCTTTACCAGTTGTTGAGTATGGTAAAAAATCAGCATCCCTTGTTAGACATTGCTCAGAAATTACTGTTCATGCCGGACCTTTTTAATTTTCTG
Organism: uncultured Calditrichaceae bacterium; assembly: GCA_964387645.1. GTDB lineage: Bacteria > Calditrichota > Calditrichia > RBG-13-44-9 > RBG-13-44-9 > CAYLYM01. The sequence goes on from CAYLYM010000112.1 coordinate 11,688, forward strand.
ATGACTGGAGAAGTAGTTTCTGAATATACCATTGCTTCGACTTCCCAGATGCTGGATGCAGTCAGGAGGGACTGGTCAGATGAAATCTTTGAAAAATTAGGATTGCCTAGAAAAATTATGGCGAATATCATTCCTCCTGGTACGGTTATTGGGAAATTGTTACCTGAAATTGTGGAAGACACTGGTCTTGAAGAAGTGGATATTATTGCACCTGCCGGACATGATACTGCAAATGCTGTGGCGGCTGTTCCTGGATGGGGCGAAAATTGGGCTTATCTGAGTTCGGGTACCTGGTCTTTACTCGGAATCGAGGTAGATAAGCCTATCATCACGAATGATTCACTAAGAAATAATTTTACCAACGAGGGCGGTGTCAATAATAAAATACGTTTTCTGCGTAATAACATGGGAATGTGGCTATTAGAGCGCTGTAGATTTATCTGGAGAAAAGAAGGAACGGAATTGAGTTATTCTGAGCTTATTGATTTGGCAAAAGATGCAGCAGCTTTCAAATGTATCATTGATCCAGATGATCCTTCATTTTTAAATCCGCCTAATATGCTGGAAGCCATTGCGAATTTTTGTCAGAGAACTGGTCAGTCTATTCCAACGAGCAGGGGTGAATTTGTGCGTTGTATTCTGGAAAGCCTGGCGTTAAAATATCGCTACATTGTTGATAAAATCAATTCAATGCGCCAGCCTCCTATTCAGCGATTGCATATTGTAGGTGGTGGTTCAAAAAATGAGTTGTTGAATCAATTTAGTGCCAACGCTTTGGGAATTCCTGTTGTTGCGGGACCAGTAGAGGCCACAGCTATTGGGAACATTTTAATGCAGGCTATTGCTAAAAATGTACTTAACAATATTGAAGAGGGTCGGGAATTGGTTTCTCGATCTTTCCCCATGAAACATTATGAACCTCAGAATCGAGATGCCTGGGAAGAAGCATACCAGCAATCTAAAAAATTATTTAATTATTGAGACAAAATGATTCAATAAAGGTTAACCTTTTATAGATATGAATTCAAACAAGCCAGTTACTTTAAAAACAATTGCTGATATATTAGGAATTAAACCAGCCACAGTATCTAAGGCTT
>CAYLYM010000113.1:0-12778 GCA_964387645.1 uncultured Calditrichaceae bacterium
AAATCCGGACGGTTCAGCATATAATGCCGAAGATGATCCGCGAGTAACTCCAATTGGCAAGATTCTTCGTAAAAGCAGTCTCGATGAACTACCTCAACTTTTCAATGTATTGAAAGGAGAAATGAGTTTGGTTGGTCCACGTCCAGACCAAGTAGACCAAATTCGATTTTATACTGATAAAGAAAAACAAAAATTACGGATGAAACCAGGCATAACTGGACTGGCACAAATTAGTGGTAGAAACAGGATACCCTGGGAGAAAAGAAAGCAATTAGATTTAGATTATATCGAAAATTTTTCTATTGTTCTTGACCTGAAGATTCTTTTGAAAACAATCGTTTATATATTTCGACAAAAAGATGTTTTTATCCAAGCGGGAGAAGAAAACAATGGTAAATGTTCAACTCTTTCATGATCAAACTGAGGATTTAGAGCAAATTCTTGAATTGGTAAATGATTGGCCATATAAACCGTTCAGAAGATATAATTTGTGTAACCAAATCCTTATCAATCAGTATTATCAATCTTTAGTTAGAACTCAGATAAACCAACCAAGTACTCACGTTTGGACAGTTTCTTCACATGGCACTTTTGCTGGTTTCGCTACTTTGAGTTTACTCCCCTGGGATACTGAACAATTAGGAATGTCCGCAGCTCGGATAGATTATTTAATAACTAAAGGCGATTATCAGGAACAATATTGTTTAAAAAAAGTTTTATTAAACACAATTTTTAAATTTTGTAAAGACAATAATATCCAACACATCAGTATTCGTACAGACACAGAGGATTTATCCAGTTTACATGCATTAGAATCCACGGGTTTTGTTATGGTGGATGGAATACTAACTTTTGCGTTAAATTTAGAAGAAACAAAAATTAATTCAGAGAAAAGTAATATAAATTTTAGGTTAGCTACCGCAGAGGATTCCGAGAAAGCAGCCAATCTGGCCAGAACAGCATATATTTACGATCGATTTCATGCTGATCCGTCTATTCCTACTGACCGGGCCAATGAACTCCATGCGAATTGGTTACGAAATTCATGCTCAGGGAAGGCAGCTGATGCAGTAATTCTTGCAGAAGAAAACCAAAATTTGTTAGGTTTTGTGACATGTAAAATTCACAAACAGACGAAAGAATACCTTCATAAAACAATTGGTACAATAGTGTTGGTAGCAACTTCAATGAAAGCTCGAGGGCGGGGGATCGCTCGTGCCACTACATTGGAATCTTTAAAATGGTTTAAAAATCATGGTGTTGATATTGTAGATGTCGGAACCCAAATCGCAAATATTCCAGCATCACGGCTTTACGAAAGTTGCGGGTTCAGACTAATTGCGTCCAGTCTTTCCCTACGGAAATTAATTTAGATAATAATAAAGTTGGATGAAAAAGTATGAAGGAGAGTAAAAATGATAAAAAATTTTATCCCCTATGCCCTGCCCAGTATTGGAGATGAAGAAATTAATGAAGTTGTTGATTCACTTCGATCCGGATGGGTAACCACCGGTCCGAAAGTAAAACAATTCGAACAAGACTTTGCCAATTACACTGGCGCTCGAAATGCCATAGCAGTGAATTCCTGTACTGCAGGATTACACCTCGCCTTAATCGCACTTGACATTGGTTCTGGAGATGAAGTTATTGCTCCTTCTTTAACTTTCTGTTCCACAGTAAACGTCATTGAGCATTGTGGTGCCCGTCCCGTTTTGGTAGAAGTTGATAATGATTTTAATATATCAGTAGATGCTATTGAAAAAGCTATAACACCTCGTACAAAAGCTATCATACCTGTTCATTATGGAGGGCAAGCATGCGATTTAGAACCTATTTATGATCTGGCTACGAAACATGGACTCTACGTCATAGAAGATGGTGCACATGCTGCGGGAACTACCTATCAAGATAAAAAAATTGGTTCAGGTGAACTCTTTTATTCATTACCCCGAAATGCACATTCAAAAAATGTTGTATCATACTCATTTTATGCTACTAAAAATTTAACAACAGGCGAAGGGGGGATGGTCGTCACTGAAGACAACGAATTGGCAGAAAAAATAAGGCTACTCACTTTACACGGTATGAGTCGAGACGCCTGGAAGCGGTATACCAATGCTGGTTCGTGGTATTACGAAGTAGTGGAAGCGGGATACAAATATAATATGACAGATATTCAGGCAGCATTGGGAATTCATCAATTAAGGAAATTGGATAATTTTATTAATATCAGACAAAAATACGCCCAAATATACAACGAAGCTTTTTCTTCTATTGAAGAAATTGAAACGCCTATTCACCACAACGATCGTAATCATACATATCATCTTTATGTTATCCGGTTGAAGCTGGAAGCTCTCCGTATTGATCGTGCCCAATTTATTAATAAACTGCGAGAGGATAACATTGGAACGAGCGTGCACTACATTCCTGTGCATTTACATCCATACTATAGAAAAAAGTATGGATATTCTGAAGGAAGTTTACCATATACAGAAAAATTATACAAACAGATCATTTCCTTACCACTGTATCCAAAGATGAGCGTGGATCAAATCAACTACGTGGCAGAAAGGGTCAGAAAAATTATAAATGATTTCAGAAAATGATTTAAATTCCCAATTAATCACATTCTTAACTAACCTAAGTTATTAAAAATATTTAAATATTAAATGAATAAATTGAAAATTTTCTAAAGTTTTAAGCTCGATAATACGACAATTACATCTAACAAATAATTTTATATGGAAATTAGAACTGTTTGATTGATATGTTCTCTTTTTTAGAGGAGTTTGGATTTTCAATTGAAGATGGAGGTATCAAATGAAAGGAAGGATATATTCGATAATTTCTTCGGATAAGTTGCTTAGGGTGACAGCAGATGTTATTCTAATTAATACTGCGATCTTTCTTGCTGTGATTTTCCGATTTTTATTTGTGATTGCATTTGAAAATTCAGTAATAACTAATACAGAAATTTTTAATCTTTTTATTAATGCTTATTTGAAAAGTTTTTGGATTTTAACATTAATCAATATTATAGTATTTAGTTTAAGTGGTATTTACACCCATCGTCGGTTCTATCAGGGGCGTTATAAGGCTTTGGCAATTGTCCAGGCTGTGAGTATTAGTTATTTAATTTTTGGATTTTCAAGTTTTCTTTTCCCTGAGTTAAACAATTTGCCACGAAGTGTGTTAGTTTTGAGTTGGGGTCTTACCATTTTATTTTTAACGGTTGCTCGACTCTGGTTAAATCTTTGGCGATATTTAGAATTTTCGCGGAATCATAAGCGAAGCCAGGAAAGAAAACAAGATGGAAGAAGAATTGAGAATATACTTGTAATCGGTGGTGCAGGGTATGTAGGATCAGCATTAATCCCTAAATTATTAGATAGCGGGTATAAAGTCAGAATATTGGATTTGCTTCTATTTGGTAAAGAACCCATTGCAGATGTTATCGATCATCCCAATTTAGAAATCATTCAAGCAGATTTTCGCCATGTGGATAAAGTCGTTTCGGCAACTAAAGGTGTGGATTCGGTAATTCATCTGGGAGCAATTGTTGGAGATCCGGCTTGTTCTATTGACGAGGATTTGACCATTGAAACCAACTTGATGGCAACCCGTATGATTGCTGAAGTTGCTAAAGGATACGGAATTGAGAAATTTATTTTTGCCAGTACCTGTTCTGTATATGGAGCTGGAGATTACATTTTAAACGAACAATCCACACTCAATCCAGTTTCACTCTATGCCCGAAGTAAAATAGCATCTGAGAAAGTTTTACAAAAATTAGCCGGTGATAATTTTTTTCCGATCATTTTACGTTTCGGCACAATCTATGGTCTATCGGGAAGAACGCGTTTTGATTTAGTCATAAATTTGTTAACAGCCACTGCGTTCTTTGAGAATGAAATTAAGATATATGGTGGAGAGCAATGGAGACCTTTCGTACACGTAGATGATGTGGCTCTGGCCATCCTTAAAGTTGTAGAAGCTCCATTATATTTGGTGAAAAATCAAATTTTTAATGTGGGATCTAATGAGCAAAATTACACTATCAAACAAATTGGTGAACTTGTTAAAAAACATGTTCCTGCGGCTGAATTAATAAATGGTTCAACAGATTCTGACAGAAGAAACTATCGCGTAGACTTTACTAAAATTCATAAATATCTCAATTTCAAACCTCAATGGACCGTAGAACAAGGTATACAGCAAGTCCTTGATGCTATCAAAAGTGGAAAAATTTCAGATTACAGGGATTACTTGTATAATAATTACAAATTTTTCCATGAATATGGAGTAAAAAGGAAAATTACTCCGGAAAACGGTTGGGTACAACAGTTATTGAAAGAAACAACTGAGGAAAGTTATAAATATGAACTAATTGAAAATGATTCTTGAACTCCTATTCCATAGAATGACAATATCTTGAAAAGTTGATTTGAGATTAAACTTTTATTTTTTAGCTTTACCGCGGGGTCACTTCCGCGGTTTTTTTATTTTGAAAGCTTTTAACCCAGATTATGCAATAGGACGTGCTAAAAACATTTCAAATTATTTAAGAATCGCGTATATTTGTATAAAAAGGATTCACCCAAATGGAGAACCTGCGAATTGAGTTTACCGATCGTCCGGTGAGTGCATGGGGAAGTTTGAAACTAATGAAAGAGATCATCAATCGAAGTGGCATATTAGATTATCTTTCGATTCTTACCCTTCCTTTTCCCGGTTCCAATTGTGGTTATTCTCCTTTAGTGATCATAGAGGTATTTTGGGTGAGCATTTGGATTGGTGCTACTCGTTTTATTAATGCAAATTGGCTCCATTATGATCAAGTCATAAAGACGATATTTGGTTGAAAGGACTGTTCTCGAAAGCAAGGTGGATTGGACCCCCTCTTGAAATTTCTAATGCATAATTTGGGATTAATTTTTCACTCATAATATTATTTTGATAATTTTCAACGCTTGCATCTGTTCCAATTAATTTTGCAACATTTTGAGTAATATTTAAAGCATAGCTTGTAACCGAATCTGTCGCCGAAACTGCTTTCGGAATACCATCTTCCGGGGTTCCAAATATAAATTCTACGATTGATGATAAAGATCTATTATAGTTTGGATTTGTACTTCTTCTGAATATAATTCAAAATCGGCCATAGTAGGAGTGTAATTGTTAGTTAACACACTAAACTTACCGTTTTATTCGGGTTAATATGTATGAAACATGATAGGTTAGTTTACTTTTCTTCACAACGATACCCCTTGCTCAGAAAAAGCAAAGACATCTACCCAGCAGTTATAAAGATTCAGGATATGTTTATGACGTTCAATCTCATTTTTTACTTCGGTTGAATCAAATCTTACTTCCGGTAACGTTGGCATTTTAATTTTAATATCTTGACCAACACTTAAAGACACTAAAATTAAAACTAAAAATATTTTTTAACATGTTAAACTATCCTCCTTTCTTAAATTAGGAAACATATTTTTAAAAATATAAAACTTAAATTTAATCTAAGTCCATATTACCACCTCCAATCTTATCATTAAAGAGTGAAACTCTATTTATTTAAATATTTAAAAAGGATAAGGGTCTTCAATTTCATTCGGACTTACAATTTTCAATTCGTCACCGTTTATTGAGAAAAGGATATATGGTTGAATTGCTAGGTTGCATGCACTTAAGTAATGAACCCGCCCTTCATATTTCATATTCTTTATGGTTATGATATCTGCTGGCCAGATCCGTTTAGTCAGCGCTTCGTAATAAACTATAATTACTGGAGAAATAACAAACTTGGGTCTTAGAGGTTCGATCGTGATCGAATAGGTAAAACTATAAGATTCACCAGGATATAAATTAACTTCTTTTACAACTATTTCTTGACTATCAAAAGATAAATTACCAAATCCATCACCCCGGCCAATTTTATTATAATAAAATAGTTCAATATTATCAGTATTTTTTTCTAATGTATCAGAGATTAAATTGTATAATTTTATTTCAGAACCATTTTTTAATAAAATATTTCTAGGTACGTGAAATAAAAATCCTGTTTTAAATAAAGTATCATTACTTGTGTTGCTTAAAATCGGCTGCATCTTCAAGTCCAATAAACTTGGATTATCGCTATTCTTTTTTATACTAAAGTTAAATTTGATCTCAAGATTTAAATATTGATTTATGCCAAGCTCCTTTACAAAAAGATCCGGACCCTCTCCATAATAATTTGAATAAGGGATATGATATCCTTTATTTGGAGCAATCAAGATATTTTTCCAATAATGGATACCATCAGTATAATCCGGTTCATTGGCTACATATAATTTATCATATTCGGGGATATAAAAATAAGAGGCATAGTCTGTTGGAATAAATGCATCCAATCCGAATTTGCGTGAAAGCACATCAATTTGTTTGTTTAAACTATCCGGAATTAAAGCTTCTCTTTCTACAATTAATGTATCAGAGCTTTTATTTATTAATACTAAATGATGAAAATTATAGACATGGGTAAGTGAGTTAAAAAGCATATCTCTTTCCACAATCCACAAACTGTTTTGGTTTATTTCTTGCAGGATCAGATTTTTTACAATGTTGTCTTTTCTCAAATCTATTTCAAAATATGGTTCACGGTATTCCGGAAAAGAGCTATCATCAACCACAATAGTAAAATAGGCTGTGGTATCCATGGACGACTTTTGTTTCCGGATAGATTTTACAGGATGGACCAGTTGTTTATCTTTTTTAATACCTGCAACATTGAGCACAATATCATTTCCCAAATATAACATTTTAATTGCTTTACTAAAACTTTTGCTCTTAAGACTACAGATATATACTCCGGCGCTGACTCTTTGTCCATAGCTGTTTGTGCAATTCCAATTTACCGTGCTGGTTCCTTCCGGAAATATTTTATTCGCCAGTTCTTTAATTTTTTGTCCCAGAACATTATAGACGGATATATTTACCCTTTCCTTTTTATGAAGGGTAAATTTTATGGTAGTTGTCCCTGTAAAAGGGTTCGGATAATTCTGATATAAATGATAAAATGTTAAGGAAGTATCAGGTTGAACAATAGTATCCTCATCCACCTCTATAAACAATGTAATAGAATATGTGCCATCTTCTGCTGAAAAGGTAGTCGTTGTATCATGTTTTTCTTGATGTATGTAACTAATTTTTGCATTGGGAATGGGATTTGAATATTTATCTTGGACCTTTCCTGAAACATTTACTTCAATTATGTCCGCATTAAGGTGATAAAAGAATAGAATTAATATCAGGATAATAACTTTTAAATACCTGTTCTTTTTGTAAATCATAAACCTGTCCATCTTGTTTTTAAAGTATTTATCACAAATTATAAAAATCGTGTATTTTTTACTAATAGGGATGTTTAAAACACTCAAAAGTTAGAAAACTCATTTATGCCTCCACAGTTTGCGGTTACCTTGATCACGATATTTAATTTAATCTAAGCTAAAAATAACAAACCTTGTCTTTAATAATGTCCGCACACAACTTCTTTGGAGAATATTCAGCCAACAATCCAGCACGCCTTGTCTTTAATAATGTCCGCACACAACCCGCTTTTTCCAGCAAACCTTCCTGTCTATTAAAATCCTTTTTTTGAGGGTTATCTAAATTTTTTTTTAAAAAAAGATTTTTTCAAGGATGAAAATAATTTTTTTAACTACGAAAATTTGGGATTATCATAGATATTTTTCACAATTTATGAACTGGGGTTCAGATCATGCATAAAAACGATTGAGTTGCGCGAACGTAACCTGGTCACATTTCGACAGGTTCAATGTGACATGAAGGAAATTCAGATGAATTATGGTATGGACCATTTTCGTGAAGAAAGTTTACAGGGACTTTTTCTGAAAATGTTGTAGAAGGTTTTCGGCAACATTTTGAGGGAGTCCACATTTTTTCATCAATTCCTCCAATGTCGCCGCTTGAATTTTTTTCAAAGAGCCGAAGGTTTTCAAAAGTTTCTCTTTGCGTTTGGGACCGATGCCGGGCACATCATCCAGCGGTGATTTCATGATACGCTTTTCACGTAATTTTCGGTGATAGGAAATGGCAAAACGGTGTGACTCATCCCGGATGTGTTGCAGCAATTTTAATCCGGCGGAGCGTTTGGGAATGTTCTGAGGATCGCTGAAACCCGGCCGGTAAACTTCTTCTAACCGCTTTGCCAGACCAATAACGGGCTGGTTTTCTAGGCCCAATTCTTTGAGTACTGTAATAGCGCTGGAAAGTTGTCCCTTGCCGCCGTCGATAAGAATTAGATCCGGTAATTCTTTATTCTCCGACAGCAACCGTTGGTAGCGGCGGCGCACTACTTCCCGCATCATGGCAAAGTCATCTGGCGTATCCTTAGTACGAATCTTAAAATGGCGATATTCACTTTTATGCGGACGACCGTTGACAAAACACACCATCGAAGCCACCGCATCTTTACCCTGAAAGTTGGAAATGTCAAACGCCTCTATTCGCCTGGGCGGTTTTTCTAAATTTAGATCCTTCTGCAAAGCCCTGACATTGGACGCGATATGGTCCTTTTTCTTCATCTTTTGCAAAAGCAGTTCGTCTAACAAAAAGCGAGCGTTCTTCTGGCATAATGCAACAAGCTTCTTTTTTTCTCCCAGGCGGGGAACGATCATTTCCACTTTATTAGTAGCCTTGCTGGATAACCATTTTGATAGCAACTCAATGTTTTCAGTGGGCTCTTCGGGCAACAGAATCTGTTTTGGCAGGTAGTCGGCTTCCAGATAATATTGTTGAATAAACTGACTTAGTATTTCCTGACTGGATTTTTCTTCCACGCCATCCAGGTAAAAGTGTTGACGTCCCACCACTTTGCCATCTCTGATTTTGAAGACCACCGCGCAGGCATCTTCATCTTCCACGGCTAAAGCCACCACATCCCGGTCCTCGAAATCGGTCATTACCATGCGGTGGGCGTCAAAGTAATAATTTTCGATCATTTGAATCTGGTCACGTAAGCGGGCGGCGATTTCAAAATGCAATTGCTCGGCTTCCTTTTGCATTTTCTCGCGCAGTTCCCCGAGCAATTCCCGGGTTTTCCCTCGCAGAAACTTTTCCACCTGGCGGATCATCTGATTGTATTCCTCCTGACTCACCAATCCCTGGCAGGGACCCTGGCAGCGCTCGATATGGTAGTCTAAACAGAGTTTGACCTTCTTTGCCTGAATAACTTTTTCGTCAAGATAATATTTACAGGATCGAATGGGAAAAATTTTGCGGACAGTCTTCATTATGTGGCGTAAATTCTTGACTTCTGTATAAGGACCAAAATAATGAGAACCGTCTTTAACAATTTTCCGGGTAACAAAAACCCGTGGAAAGGGCTCATTGGTGACACGAATATAAGGATAACTTTTATCGTCTTTCAAATTTACATTATAGCGTGGTTTGTGCTTTTTAATTAAATTGGATTCCAGAATAAGCGCTTCAACTTCATTCTCAACCAGAATAACTTCCAGATCGGCGATTTTGGATACCAGAGCACGAGTTTTTACAGGAAGATTCCTGGAATCCTGGAAATAGCTGCGAACACGGTTCCGCAGATTTACTGCTTTTCCTACGTATAAAATTTTGCCATCGGAATCTTTAAACAAGTAAACCCCGGCCTGGCTGGAGAGTGATGCTAATTTTTCTCGAAGCGCTTCATTCATTGCTATGCAAAGATACTTTTTTAAAATCTATTAACAATTATTGATAAAACATGACAAAGTTCCAGTAAATCAGGTTCTCTCTGAAACTCAATTTAAATTTTTATTTGCATTAAATTTATAAATAAAGTTAACCGGAATGAAATGTGTTTTAATGATTGCTTCGAGAAAAATTTCCTGTCCGAATGACAGGAATGACAATTTCAGAAGGAAGTAAAGCGACTCCTGATTTTAAATATTTTTCTAAACATGTTTTTATTTAGCTGGACACTGTGCAGAAAATACTACTTTTTACTGGAGATTAAAGGAGCATTCTTAAATTTTATTGATTCAGATAAATTGCGTTTGTATCATTTGTGTCGTGACAGTCCTTGAAAAGATGAAGGGGTTTTATGACAAAAGAGCAGGAATTTTATAAAACGTTAAAAAATCTATTTATTGGCGCCAGAGTGGAGGGCGAATCCGGTTACATTAATCTCATGCGGATAAAAGCCCGCTATTTCGAAGAAGAAATTTATTCCCGACTTCAAAAAGAAATTGAAGAAAGATTACAACCTTTCCCGGATTTTCGAGAGGAATTTTTCGAAAAGTTGTATGATTTCTTTCACCGCTATTTTAATGAGAACGGATCTATTCATTTCCGAAGCGATTCACCAGACATTGATCTTTATGAGAGAATTCATTCTGACGAACACGATGTAAGGCTTTTCTGGAAAACACAAATGCTTTATTACGTGAAAACCGACCGCTTGTTTAAAAGCATGAAGGTAGAAATTAACGGTTGGCAATTCTATTTTGACGCATCTACCCTGGAACACAAAAAAGCCAATGAAAAACGGGCACTTATCTTTCGTTTTAAGAAAAAACAACCAGATGGAACATTGGTGTTTGTGGTATCTTACTCAGAGAGAGGGCGAAAAACCAATGTGAGAGAGATTTTAGCCACTTTACAAAAAGCCGGTGTCGATATGGATGAAGCCTCTCTGATCCGGGCGTTCCGCGTTTTTCACCGACAAAAGGAAGTAGACTACTTCATCAATAAAAATGTCCGAAAATTTTTAAAAGAGCAATTTGATTCGTGGTTTTACCAGTATGTGTTTACTCAAGAGAGGAATTGGACTGAAGAGCGAGTGGCTCAATTAAAAGTATTAAAAGATGTGTCTTACGAAATCATTGAATTTATCGCAAGATTTGAAGATGAATTGATAAAAATCTGGAATAAACCTAAATTTGTATTACGCTCGAATTATGTGATTTCCCTGGACAGAATTGCTGAAAGAAATATAGAGCTTTTGGAGCGATTGCTGGCTCATCCCTATTTTGATTTGCAATTGAATGAATGGCGTCAATTACAATTGATAGAAGATGATTTCGACAAAGCGGAAATCATTAAACAAGATCTTGGTGGTAAGTATTTAAACCCGAAATATCAATTTCTGCCGCTGGACACTCGCTTTTTCAAAGATTTAGAAAAGGATATTTTGGCTTTATTTGAGAATCTGGATGGTGCTCTGGATGGATGGCTTGTTAAAAGCGATAATTACCAGGCACTCAATACCATCTTGCCTAAATTCCGTGGAAAGATAAAGACCATTTATATCGATCCCCCATTCAATAAAGAGCAGGATGCGGATTATTTCTATTCGGTTAAATACAAAGATGCTTCCTGGATCACCATGCTGGAAAATCGGCTGAAATTAGCCAGAGAAATGTTAGGTGAGAAAGGCAGTATTTTTGTTCGTTGTGACTACAATGGGAATATGTATGTCAGGCTTTTGATGAACGAGATATTTGGTGAAGAGAATTTTCGTAACGAGATTGCCATTCGACGTTTTAAAAAGAATGTGATGGAGAAAGAAATTAAGAAATTGCCAGAAGGTTTGGACACCATTTTTGTTTACTCGGCTGGTCAAAAGTTTGCATACATTCGCCCGTTTAAGCCCCGGAAGAGTACTCGAGCGGGATTCTGGCGTCACATGGGGGATTCAACCGGACAGGGGACGGCTAAAATTTTTTACGGAAAGGTGCTGGAACCGCCTGCCGGAAAACACTGGAAGTATTCCCAGAAAAGAATTGACCAAATGATTGCAAAGGAGAAACTGATCCTGGTGTGCAAGCATTGTGGATTTGTACATGATAAACATCAGGGGCAGTGGCAGAAATGTCCACGTTGTGGGCAGGACGAACCTGTTCCGCGATATTGGGTTGAGCCGCAAGATCAAGAAGTGCTGGACAGCAACTGGTCCGATGTTTACGGGTATTCTACCAGCTGGAAATTCCAGACCGAAAATTCCGAGGTTTTACTAAAAAGGATCATCGAGATTACTACTGAATCGGGCGATCTGGTAATGGATTTCTTTTTAGGCTCAGGAACGACAACTGCTGTGGCGCATAAACTGAAACGGAAATGGTTGGGGATTGAATTGGGCGATCATTTTTATAGCGTCATTCTTCCCAGAATGAAAAAAGTTTTAATGTATGATAAAGGTGGTATTTCCAGACAAAAAGACGTGAAAGTCTTCTACAATGCGCAAAATGCCGGTGGTTTTTTTAAATATTATGAACTTGAACAATATGAAGACACACTCCGCAAAACTGTTTATTTCAAAGATTTGAAAGAATCACCAACCTTTCAAGAAGATATCTGCAATCAATATATTTTTCTGAGGGACATGTCGATAATTGATTCGCAGCGTATCAATTCGGAATCTGATCAAATTTTCTTAAATTTGGATAAACTCTATTCCAATATTGATCTCCCCGAAACGTTATCCAATTTGATGGGGAAGAACATCAGTCGGGTGGATTCTAATTATGTCGAATTCCAGGATGGAACTCGAATAGATCTCAAGAGGATGGATTCCCGACTGGTTAAGCCTCTTATCTACTGGTAAGTGATTAAAACGGATGGATCAAACCGGTAGATTTTATGAGACAAAAGCATGAGGAAGGAATATGTATTCGGAAGGTCTAACGCGAGATAAAACAGGAAAAAGAACCGATAAAACTGGAAAGCGCGACCTGAGTTTTAGTCAATGGCACAGGAAGTTTTTAGGTAATCA
>CAYLYM010000114.1:0-12694 GCA_964387645.1 uncultured Calditrichaceae bacterium
CTTTATCTGATCCCAATTGTTCATATAAGGTCTTAGCTACCAAAGTTTTTCCAGAACCACTGGCGCCTGCAATTCCAATTAATATACCTTTTTTTCTCATTCTAATTCCGAAAATTATTTTTTAATAGTCAAGTTAAAAAATAATGATCGGAAAAATCAAGATATAAAATTTTGATCCTGATAAATGTAAGTTATTTAAATTTTACATAGATTCTTTCAATCCTTCACTTTTAACCAGCATTTCGGTAGCCCTTGATGACAGAACTATCACAGAGAAATGACAGCGGTCTCGGTATAGGCCGGATCTTATGAAGAAAAATCTATCAAAAGATTTATTAAAAAGCTAAAACAGTTTTACTGATATGGAATTGAGATTTTTCAGTGTAATTCATCAAAAAATGGTAAAAAAAAGAGGCGCCGGGCGGATTCGAACCGCCGAATGGAGGTTTTGCAGACCTCTCCCTTAGCCACTTGGGTACGGCGCCTTACCTATTCTTGCGTTAATTCTCTTGGATATGTGACTGATCTTTTGAAATTAATATTCGATTCAAAATTGTTAATTGCTTCTGTTTCAAGGTTCTTTTATTTTTCCGAATCAACAGATGGCTAATTAACGCAAGAATAACTAAAATAATAAATATCGCACTTTCCATAAAATCAAACGTGGAGCTGAGGGGAGTCGAACCCCTGACCTCTTGAATGCCATTCAAGCGCTCTCCCAACTGAGCTACAGCCCCAATTTTTCATTTTGCTTTATATTCTACATTTTATTAATACAACGGGCAAGAATATAATACACATTAATGAAATTGTCAACATTTTTTAACTTTCAATAAAGAGGTACTTTTTGGCATTAAAACACTAATTCGATGCATATTCCGGAGTCAATATGGTTTCCCTTTCGATAATACCATCTTTTAAGTGAATCACCCGTTGACACTTATTTGCAATATTTTCATCGTGGGTAATCACAACAATCGTATTTCCCTGTTTCCATAACTGAATAAAAAGTTGAATAATTTCCTCACCAGAGCGGCTGTCAAGATTTCCTGTGGGCTCATCTGCCAAAATAATTTTAGGGTCATTGATCAAGGCACGAGCAATAGCAACACGCTGTTGCTGACCACCGGAAAGCTCGTTAGGCCGATGTTTCATTCGGTCGGCTAATCCCACTTTTTCCAGTAATTCCATTACCTTTTTTCTACGATAACTGGCAGGAGCGCCATAAAAGATTAAAGGCAACTCAATATTTTCGTACGCTGAGGCATAGGGCAACAAATTGAAACTTTGAAAAATAAATCCAACCTTTTTATTCCTGATATCCGCTAATTGGTTATCGTTTAAATCCTGTATTACTTGTCCATCCAATTCATAAAATCCTCTGGTTGGAGTATCCAGACAACCCATAATGTGCATTAAAGTTGACTTTCCCGAACCAGATGGTCCCATTATGGCTAGAAATTCTCCTTCTTCAATTTCTAAATTAATCCCACGCAGAGCTTCTACTTTAAATTTTCCCGTATCATAAATTCTCCAAATATCTCTCATTTTAATCATCATTTTCTCTTCCCCTGTGTCAAGCGAACTTTCGTCATGGTTTTATTCATAACGTAAAGATTCAATTGGATCCACAGCCGCCGCTCGCTGTGCTGGGAAATATCCGGCCGCTAAACCTACCACACCGAGAATAAGTGCGGTAATCAATGCTATTGTACATGAGAAAGTAGGTTTACCTAAAAATTGTAATGGACCATCTCCAACTGGAACTCCCTGTAGGATTATTATAACGATTAAAGCTACCATACCACCGATTAATCCCCCACAGGTAGCAATAAATATCGCTTCCAATACGAACTGTTGTTTTATGTGGCTTTTTTTCGCTCCCAGAGCTTTTTTAATCCCGATTTCTCTGGTTCTCTCTTTAACGGAAACATACATGATATTAGCCACTCCCACACTGGCTATCAATAATGTTAGCGCACCAATCACACCTAAAAATATCTGGATGCCTTCTAAAATAGTTTTAGCAATGGCGGTTTGTTTGATTGTATCCCAAACCCAAAAAGCCTTTTTATCTGTAGGATCAAACCGATATTTTTTCCCAAGAATTTTATAAACCTGCTGCTTGACGTATTCAGCCATTTTTGTATCTTTTACTTGGTAAACAATACGGTTCAGATATTTTCTGCCTTCCAGTGTTTTTAACGTACTGGCCGGAATGGTGGCTTTACTTGCATCAGGACCGCCATACATACTCATTTGCATCTTCTTTTTGAGAACGCCAATTACTTTGAAAGGAATTTTATTAATGAAAATAGTTTCTCCTATAGGATCATCATCTCCCATTAGTCTTTCTTTAAGCTCATTGCCCAGAAAAACTACTCTACGGCGTTGTTCAACATCGATTCGATTTATAAAACGTCCCCCAACATCAGGATAATGTGTCCGCATCTCTTCGAATGAAGGTAGTACCCCGGTAACACGCTCAGTCAAAGTTTTTCGACCATAAGTCAGCGATGCTCCATAAAGATCATATTCTCCACTGATAGCGGTAATTTGAGGGATTTTTTCCTTCAAAAGGGTCACATCCTCATCAGTAAAACGAATGCGGCGACCCTTAGGTAACCCCTGATAAACTTTGCTTGTTTGTCCTCCATAAAGAATAACAATGTTCACACCTAATCCTTTATTTGCTTTTGCCATTTGCCTTTTTAATCCCTCTCCGAAGGCTAAAAGTAAAATAATCGAAAGTGTTCCCCAAGCTATGGCGGAAACGGTTAAAATAATCCGTTTTCTCTGCTTTTTCATTTCGCCCAAAAACAATTTAAAAAGATACCAGCCGGTCATTTTCACCCCAATTTATTTTCGGATGGCTATTACAGGATCGAGTTTTGCCGCTCGCCGGGCCGGAAACCATCCTGCTAATAGGCCAACCGTTCCTAAAATAAAAATAGTAATGACAACAATAACGGGAGAAATTTCTAAAAAACCAACATATTTTCTCACATTGATTAGATTGACAAGTGAAACAATCCCTTGAGAAATAAGGAAACCAATTAGACCACCCACCATCACGATGATAAAAGTTTCGATTAAAAATTGTCCCAATATCAAGCGATTTTTTGCTCCCAATGCTTTTTTAATTCCAATTTCCCGGGTCCGTTCCTCTACAACTACATGCATGATGTTCGACACTCCAATACCACCGACGATAAGGGTCATACTACCTACAATTCCCAAAAAAATAGAAAAACCTAAAAAGAAAGTGTTAAAAAATTTATCCATCTCAGTAGTATCCCAAATAAAAAGGGCTTCATGGTCTTTTGAATCAAAACGATACTTTTTACCAAGAACCTGATAAACCTTAGATTTCATCGACTCTGTGTATTTAACATTGATTGGTTGAAGAACCATATTGTTAAGATACCGGCTCGAAAATATACCTTCATATGTTGATGCCGGTATCACTATTTTATTGGCATCAGGGAAATTATAATTGGAGTTTTGAATTTTTTCTTTTAAAACACCAATGACTTTGAAAGGGATGCTATTGATTAAAATATCCTTTCCTAAACCTTTTCCCACACCGAATAAATCCTTTTCTACTTCATTGCCAATAAAAACCACCCTTCTACGATATTTTTGGTCTAGTGTGTTAATAAAGCGTCCACCGGGCATGGGAATCATGTTGCGCATTTCTTGAAATTCGGGATACACTCCGCATAAATTTGTTGAATAGCTCTCCTTCCCAACTCGCACTTGTACTGTGCGAGAATATTCCGGGCTAATTCGCCCAATTTCAGGGATATGTTGGCGGAGGAGTTCGACATCTTCAGCTCGCAGTCTGATAAAACGCCCCCTCGGCAAACCGTCATAAGGAATGCTGGTTCTACCAGGCCACAGAATACAAATACCTTCGCCCATTCCGTGAGCAGATTTTTTAGAAAATTTATATAAACCATCGCCAAACGTTAGTAAAAGGATCACCGCCACTGATCCCCATATAATGCCAAAGAGCGTTAATACTGTTCGAAGTTTTTGGCGTTTCAGATCGCCAAATAATTGCAAAATATTTTTCCAATAAATGATATTCATTTTGTAATACAATATTCTTATTTTATTCGATTTCTTTTGGCGGCCATTCTACAACCCGACTTGACATTGTTAAACCTTTCTTAACCTCGATATTAACCCCATCGCTCAATCCTATTTCGATCAACTGTTTGGAAATATCTTTTGAAGTAGAATCTTCTACTTCCACAAAAACGCTGTCTCCTTTAAAAGTGACCAAGCGTTCTGGTATATACAAAACATCTTCAACCTTTCTAATAATAATTTCAGCATTGGCAGAATACCCCGCCCGTAATTGAATGGAATCTGCTCTTTCAATGGATATCTCAATATCAAAAAGCGTAGCATTATCTTCTTGTTTGGCTTTCGGAGAAATTCTGGAAACAGTTCCAATTACCTTTTTCCCTGGTAAAGCCCCGATCTTTAATTCAGCTGGCATTCCAACTCTAACTTTGCCCACATCAATTTCGTCAATCGTGCCCTCAAATATTAGATCATTCATGTCGGCTATGGTAAATAAAGGTGTACCAGCCTGATAAAATGTTAACGGGATAACTGGATCCCCTTCATGGACAAATTTCTCTAGAATAGTACCGGTAATTGGTGCTTTCACAACAGATTCAACTTTTATTCCAGCACTTTCTGTGTAGCCCTTTTCAAGAAGAGCCAACCTCTCCTGGTTAAGTTGTAGTTGTAATCTGGCCTTCTGAAATGCTAACTTATGATTTTCGAATTCTTGTTGTGATATTAAATTTTTCTCCAATAAATTTTTTTGTCTTTGAAATTCGCTCTCAGCTTGTTCAAAGTTCACTCGCGCCATCTCCAGATTACGTCGGGCTTCGGTTATTTCTAAAGGTGTAGGATCAGGCGTTATCTCTACTAATAACTCACCTTCGTGGATAATATCCCCCACTTCCACATAAATTTTCCTGACAATGCCTGGAATTTTAGATTTTACCTGAATCTCATTTCGTGGGGTGATTTTACCAATTGCTAATGCCTTATCAATAATGCTACCACGTTGAGGTTGAACAATCTTATAATTTCTTTCTTTCCCAGTGTTAGTCTTCAAAATTGTAAAACCGATTACGCCTGAGATAATGATAAAAATTAGAATAATGAGCCATTTTTTCATAATAAATCCCGATTATTTTTATTTTTGAAGAAATACGAGAACCAGTAAGATGAGTTACATAGAACTTTTAATTATTTCAATTAAGAATATAAATATCTTTTTTAATCCCTTAAAAATTTAAAACAATAAGAAATAATAATTGTAGAAAGATATTTACAACAATTTTTCAATATATCAACAAGATTTAAAATTGAGTAAATTTCATGGTGATCGAAGAGAAAAATAATTCAAATAACTTGATTTATAATTATTTTATGATTACTTTTCAATGCTTTTTTGCGGGATCGTCTAGCGGTAGGACGCCTGGTTCTGGCCCAGGTAGCCGGGGTTCGAATCCTCGTCCCGCAGCAAATTAAAAAATTTTAACCGCTCTTCCTTAGAGCGGTTTTTTTATCGTTTCTTAAAATATGTATAAACTGAAAATACACGAAGTTGTTCTTTAGTTACTATACGCTTTTTAAAAGGATAAGACCTCTAGTTTTCAATTTCACTTTCATTTCAATTTTATCTCTTCTATATTTGTATTTAAGTTAATTTAAAAATAAGGAATGCGAAAAAGAGAAAGGAGAAGAATTATGCATCTGATTTTACTTGGTGCCCCTGGTGTTGGTAAAGGAACTCAGGCAAAAAAAATCGTAGAAAAGTTTAATATTCCTCAAATTTCAACTGGCGACATTTTGCGTAAGGAAGTTCGAGAAGAAACTGAATTAGGTAAAAAAGCCAAAGCTATCATGGAGCGAGGCGAATTGGTTCCCGATGATATTATTCTAAATATGATGGAGAAAAGACTGAACGAACCTGATTGTCAAAAAGGTTTTATTTTAGATGGATTCCCCAGAACAATTCCTCAAGCAGAGGGATTGGACAAAATTCTTCAAAACAAAGAGAATGTAAAGTTAAAAGTAATTGAAATTTTTGTACCTGAAGAAGAGATTGTTCGGCGTTTAACCAGTCGACGTATTTGCTCTGTTTGCGGTCGTGATTATAATCTCATTCTAACCCCCCCTCCTGCTAATGGAAAATGCGAATCCTGTGGTGGGGAAATCATTCAGCGTTATGACGATAAAGAGGAAACCATCCGAAATAGATTAAAAGTTTACAATCAACAAACAGAACCTTTAATTCACTATTATTCTAAAAAAGGGAACTTGTATCGTGTAAATGGTTTAAACAATGTCGAAGACGTTTTTAAGGAGATAGAGAATATCCTTGATAGCTAAGAAATTATGGCGAGTGTTTCCAGAATATAAAGATGAAAAAAATCATATAATCATATTCCTAATTTTTCTTTTATTTTTAGTAATTAATTTTTTTAATGGGTGTGCCCAGCGAGAACATCTCAATCCATTTGATCCGCTGGGCCCTCGAAAATCTCCGATAACACTTTCTCTTGTTCCAATCAATTCTGGAGTGGAGTTGTATTGGACTACTATCGAGTTAGAAGGTGTTGTAGGTTTCAGAATTTATCGAAAAAAACAAAATCAATCTTTTTTTGAACCCATCATAGATTTATCTGCTGACCAACATTCCTACATAGATAAAAATGTCGAAACAGGACAATGGTATAATTACTATGTAACAGTTTTAGGCAAAAATATTGAAAGCTCAGCTTCGAATATAGAGAAGGTATTACTTGGGCCTGGGGAATATTGGATTCTTTCTCAATATGGTTATTCAATTAATCATTATTCATACGATCTACTCCACCGAAAAAATACTATTAATGTAAAATTTGCACCTGAAGATTGGGACTGGAATTTGAAAGAACAGAAAGTTTATTTAGCATATCCACAGTATCGTTTAGTAAGTTGTTTAGATCTTAATTCAGGCATTGAAGACGTATTTTTTGATGACATTTTTATCAGACCAATACATTTAAAATGGGATTTCTGGAATAACCGTTTACTTGTTTTGGATAGGAAAAAGCAAAGTGTATTTATTTTCGTCAATACTGTTTTGGTAGATTCAATTCCGCTACCGGACGAAAATTATTTAAAAATCCAAACAACAAAAAAAGGTCATATATGGGTATTGGGAATACATAATGCACTCGTTTTTGACAAAAATGGCCTTCCAATTTCTCAAATAAACTTTAATACTAATTTTACAGGGATGGATATTCAATATGATGGATACTATATATACGTTTTAACAACAAATATGAAAAACGGATTCTCCAATCTTTTTCAATTTGAAGAAACGACTAGAACAGTAAAAGTTTTTTCAATAAAAGGTAATTTTTCGATTTTAAGAAAAATTCCTGACAAAAATTATTTTTGGGCGGCAGAAAAATTAACCATTTATAATCAAAGACTAGTGAAACTTTCTAACGTCGGACATCGTCTTCTCGAAGGACCTGAACTGGAAAATATTTTCGATATTCAAATTAATCCCAGAGATGAATCAGTTGTGGTTGTAGATAGATTAGGTAATAGCTTATATTTATTTGATCGAGAAGGAAATTTAATTTCAAATAAAGTAGGAATCTACGATCCTATAAAGGTAATTATCAGGTGAAATTCAAGAAAATTCTGAAAACACTTTATATTCTAACTCCCATATTCATTCTGATCATTTATATCATTGATCTATTATCTTACTATAGTAATATATCAATAAACTTTGTTTCCTATATCCGTGAATTAATCATTTTTTCCATTCTTTTTCTATGGTATGAAATTCTTAAAAATAAACTTCATTTTGATGAATTATCCATTGAGCAAAACCTTGTGCGTTTAACCATCATTATTTTGGCCAATTACATTATCTCATTTAGTTCAAATACATTACTCAAACCAGTTTATGATATAGAAACTTTCCCCCCTCTTTATCAGACTCCTGGTTCAATTTTTGTATCTAATATTATTGCGATAACTGCAGCGTTTACATTTGTACCCTCAATCCTCATTCTACGTCAACTTATCTTTTATAAGAGAAAACGTTTTACCTCATTATTTTTTAATCTTTTTATTGCTTCAATAACAATCAATGCGTTCTCAGTTTTCATTACTAGAGAATCTGTTGGTTGGTTCAGATTTACCTCTGATACGCTATTTAATGATCTTACTTTAATTCTAGCATTTATACCTATTATTATACTTTCCTTCAGAAATGAATGGATTACATACCTTCCGCGTAGAAAAAAAATTATCTATTCTATTCTTGGTATTCCACTCTTTCTAGGCATTGCGTTTTTATTTGATTATGTTTATCGAGTTCCGCTACCAGCATATAGTCTTACTATTGCTGCCCTGTCATTTACTATGTGTTTTTTTCTTATGGTTTATGGTACTTTGGCGTTACTTAAATTATTTTTTCACCTTCCTACTGCACGAGCCTTCGATCGTAAGATGAAAGAGTTAAATTCATTATATGATCTTGCCCGTCAATTAAATAGTCAAACCCAACGAGAAAGTTTATTACCATTAATTACTAAATCGACTGCGGAGTATCTTGATTGCCCAACCGTCTGGTTGTCACTGTACTCTGAAAATAACCAGAATTTTTATCTTGCTTCAGCCCATAATCTATCAGAAGATAATATTACTTATTACCCTCCAAAAGCAATAGAAGGTCTCAACCTTGCTATTATACAGAAAAGAGGTGCGGTTTTAATACCAGATGTTGCTCACAATCGTCAATATGCTTCCATTTTGGATTGGAAACCCACCGCACGTACAATCATGGGAGCCCCGTTGTTTTCGAACCGCGGTAAGCTTATGGGAATTATATACGCTACTAAATCAAAAGAATATGAATTCGACATAGAAGATGTAACACTCCTTGAAGGCATAGCAAATCAGGCTGCCATCTCACTAGAAAATGTAAAATTACTTGAAGAATCATTAGAACGTGAACGATTAGAGCAAGAATTACGTGTTGCTCGTGAAGTTCAATTAAACCTCTTACCCACTACCCTACCGCAAATTCCCAGATTTAGTATAGAAGCCTTTTGTATTACTGCCTATGAAGTTGGAGGTGATTATTACGATTTCTTTCAGTATGCCGATGGAAAACCCGGTTTTGTCATTGGGGATGTATCTGGTAAAGGAACATACGCAGCATTATATATGGCTGAATTCAAAGGTATTATTCAAACTCTATCGCGAAATCATATCTCTCCGGCCGAATTTGCTAAAGCTACAAATAGCTTAATTTATCCGAATATTGAACGTCGATCTTTTATTAGTGCTATATTTGGTAAAATTGATTATGATACAAATTCAATTACTTTTGTAAGAGCAGGACATCCCTATCCTATTTATCACCCCATAAATCACAATGCACCTTATTTTGTTCATTCGCCCGGTATAGGCCTTGGACTTGAACCAGGAAAAGTTTTTAATCAGCTTATAAAAGAACATACTCTACATTTAAAAAATGGAGATAGTTTAATCTTTTTTACTGATGGTGTGACAGAAGCACGTAATCGTGAAGGAGAAGAGTTTGGTGACCAAAGACTTCTGGAATTAGTAGCAACAATAAATAGAAAATCTGTAACGGAAATAAAAATAGAACTAAAGAATTCTTTAGAGAAATTTTGTGAGAAAAAACAGCTCTTCGATGATTTAACAGTGATTATTATAAAATATAATGATTCAGATTAAAATACTATATAAATTTCATTAAAATGTATTATCATTAAATGATCTATTGAATTAAGCTATAAAACGAAAAAACTTTGAAAAAATTGGAGAATTTTAGGATAACTTTTGAGAAAATATTACCGTAATCTTATAAGAATGGAGGATACTATGGACAAATTTGAAATTTTCAGGCGGGACGTAGATGACATCAGTATTCTAAATCTCCAGGGCTTTTTAGATGCCCATACGGCTCCAGATTTTGAGGCAGAACTTCAAAAGCTAATTAATGAAAAACGCTATAACATCGTTGTCAATCTTGACGGTTTGCAATATATCAGTTCAGCTGGACTGGGAGTCTTTATGGGAGTCATTGAAGACGTCAGGAATAATGGAGGAGACTTAAAAATATGCTGTGCTTCTCCAAAAGTATTCAAAGTGTTTGATCTTTTAGGATTTCCCAGTTTATATGAATTTTTCTCTGCTGAGGAACAGGCTTTTGAAAAATTTAAAAGTTTTAAAAAAACGTCTGGTAAATAACATGTCAAAAAGAAAAAAAGAGAAAAAAAAATATCATCTCAGACTGCCCGTAGATACGGCAAATCTTGAAATCATTCGTGAATTTGTTTCAGGAATAGCCCATAATTTAGGCTTTTCAGCCGAGGATATACACCGAATTGTATTGGCTGTCGATGAAGCCAGTACCAATATCATTAAACACGCCTATAAAGACAGCGAAAATAACCAAAATTTTATCTTCATTGATGTGATTGCCCACACCGATCGCCTCGAAATAAACGTGATTGACAAAGGGAGAGGATTTAATCCGGAATCTGTAAAAGTTCCTGAAATGAATGCATACCTAAAAAAAATGAAACGAGGTGGTTTAGGACTGTATCTTATTAACACACTGATGGATCAGGTGGATTATCACATCAATCCTGGTGTACATAACTGTATTAAAATGATAAAATATATTTCATAGCATAATATCGATAGTTTTCTTACAAAATAACTTTCAATCAACATTAATTTGTTAAATTCCTCTATTATTTGGCTAAAACTTATGATTTAAATAGAAAGTAGAGTTAATCATGTCCAACCAATTTAATTATTTATCAGAAAAATATAAATCAGCAAACATTAAGGAAGTTAATGAAAGACTTATTGAACTTTCTTCTCTTTTTGAAATAAGTCAGATTCTGAATTCATCTCTGGAATTGAATCATGTACTAAATAATGTCTTACTTATTCCCATGGGTAGAATGATGATTTCGCGAGGGATGATTCTCATAAAAAAAAATAATTATTATGTACCACGCTTGATTAAAGGATTGCCAAAATTTGTTGAAGAACAGAAATTTTATTTAAATGAAATTGCAACAAACGAAGCTTTCTTGCCAGAAAAACAAGCTATTGATCCAAAAGTACAACACTTTGCACAATTCATGTTGGATAATCATTTATCTGTTGCCATACCCATTGCCTCCCAAAAAAAATTGTTAGGACTTGCTTTGTATGGTCAAAAATTAAACAAAAAACCTTTTACCGAAGATGAAATAAATTTTCTTAAATCTCTCGCAAATATTTCTGGTAAAACCATCGAAAATGCCCTCCAAGTAGAAGAAATTCAGGGGATCAATAAAGAATTAGATCAGCGAATTCAACAATTAAAAACACTTTTCGACATAGCCCGAGGTCTATCTGCCACCTTGGACCAGAATAAGATTAAAAAATTGCTCACTTACGCTCTTATGGGGCAAATGCTTATTAATCGGTATGCACTTATATTCTATAATAGTGTAGATGGGACCCAGGTTGAGGCTAAAGGATTTTTAAAAGATATTATTGAATCTATTGCCGAAACTCTAAGGCAAATTCCTTATTTAGAATCGGCTATATTGATCCAGGATATAGAGAATGAATATATCCAAGAAAGATTAGTTCGACTGGGCGTCCAAGTTTTAATTCCAATGCGACATCAAAATAAATTACTCGGTATAATACTACTCGGTGAAAAAATCAATAAGAATACTTATTCTACTGTGGATCTTGATTTTTTATCAACTTTGGTAAGTCAGGCGGTTGTTTCTTTAGAAAATGCTCGCTTATTTCAAGAAACACTTGAAAAACAAAGAATTGAACAGGAACTTCAAGTTGCCAGACAGATCCAGAAAAAGTTACTTCCAAAAGAAATCCCTCAAATACCAGGTTACGACGTATTTGGAATAAATATTTCCAGTAAAGAGGTAGGAGGCGATTATTTTGATATTATGAACATTTCAGACTATCAACATGCTCTGGCTATAGCAGATGTTTCTGGTAAGAGTGTTCCTGCTTCATTGCTCATGGCAAATTTGCAAGCTGGATTAAGGTTACTAATTAAAGAAAATATTGAACTCAGTACTCTTGTTGGAAGATTAAATAATTTGATTTATCAAAATACTGATTTAGATAGATATATTACTTTCTTTATAGGTATATTAGATTCTCAAAAAAATATATTTCGATATGTAAATGCTGGTCATAATCCTCCTCTGATTTATCATTCAGATGGGACAGTTAAATTATTAGAAGAAGGAGGACTTATTTTAGGAATGCTACCAGAGTATAAATATCAAACGGGTTTGGTACAATTTACACCTGGAGATTTATTTGTTGCCTATACTGACGGTGTTACCGAAGCTTTAAACACTTTTGAAGAAGAATTTGGAGAAGAGCGGCTAATTAACTATGTTAAAGAAAAATATCGTGAAAATCTCCATCAAATTGCCCAGGGATTAATTAGGACTATCAAGGAATTTACTCTGAAAACAGAGCAGGCTGACGATATTACATTACTATTAATGAAAAAAAAATGAAAATCTCTAAATCTTACTGAATGACATTACAGTTTTACTCAAAC
>CAYLYM010000115.1:0-12529 GCA_964387645.1 uncultured Calditrichaceae bacterium
CTTTGGTTTTGATTTCTTATGAAATTTAACCAAAGGAGGTTTTTTTTCAAATTTTACCCGTGACCATTGGGAATTTCTGACTTCCAGGATGTTTCAATAAAATACAGATTCATCTGAAATAAAAAATGAGTGTTAAATTTTTAGTTAATAAAAATATTTCCAGCCTTTCTTTTGGTTAAAATAACCGATGCTCAATGTGGTTATTTAAGATAAGTTCGATATAAAACAAATTTATTTTAAAAAACAGTTTCAATAAGGCTCATCATGATGTTTTAATAAAACAGTTTTAAAAAGTTATACTGGGTCCAGCCAAGGTCTTAGTTTTTTATCCATTGTCTTTACATTGAATTCATGTTATTTGTTGATAGTGATGAGTACAATTTTTAAATATTTCTTGTAGATGGTATGATGATATATATTCAAATGAGCTAAGAGGGAAATAAACATTATAAATTATTTTCTTTCATGGATTAATGATTAATTTTTTAATTATTTATGTATTATCGATTGGGCGTTTTTTAAATGAAACACCAGAAAAATTATATGTTGTTTGTTTTAAATAATTTTTTTTTTTATTTTTGCTGTGAATAAAACTAAGGAGAAAGGTTATGGCCTACATGATAACTGACGATTGTATTGCCTGTGATGCTTGTCGGTCCGAATGTCCGGTTGAAGCAATTTCTGAGGGTGATCCTATTTATGTTATTGATCCTGAAAAGTGTGTGGAGTGTGAAGGTTATCATGATGAACCTCAATGTGCTTCTGTTTGTCCAACGGATGCTTGTGTGCCTGATCCAAGTCACCCGAAAAGTTGACATTTTATTTAGTCGTTTTGGGTAATTTTAATAATGGAAAATTTTAGGCGCCTGGATGGCGCCATTTTTATTTTGTGATAATCATAATTTTATTATTTTAAGAACATCTGTATAAATCGATCTAAATTTTGAATACTTCTGGATGGTTTGAATTTATTAATAAAAAAGATATTAGCACGATTTTGCTGAAAAATTTTGTGATTTGATTTTTATTTTGGTTTAATTTTGTACTTAAGCTAATATTGTATAGGATGGAATTTTGTAATGGAAATCATTAGATATTGAAATAAGATAGAGATTGTTTATATTAACTTTGTTATATTATTATATTAAATCCAGGAAAAAATAGTAGGTTGGCGTTAGATATTATTTTTAGTCTTATTAAAATTTTTCGTTGTTTTTATTGATGGATCACTTTTTTTAAAGTATAAAAAGTGCTGAAGATTAGTCGATTTGTTTTATCAAGAAAGACTTTTTTAAAGTTTCTCCTCTTTCTGGTATTTATTGTTTTCTACCAGAGATTCGGTTGAAAATTCCTTTAATAATGTGTCCAGTAATGGTGGGGTTTTCTTTAAGTCTACGAGTGGAATAAGCAAACCATTCTATTCCGAATGGAACATATACCCTTAATCGATGTCCATCGTTTACCAAAATTCGCCGAAGTTCATGATCCACGCCTAATAGCATCTGGAATTCGTATTCATCCCTCTTGAGTTTTAATTTATCAATAAGTTTTAGCCCATACCAAACAATTTTCTCGTCATGTGTAGCAATACCTACATAACATTTATTGTAGAGTAATTTTTTTAAACCATATTGGAAATTGTAATTAATAATGGTTTTGTCTTTATAAGCGATTTCCCGCGGTTCATTATAGATCCCTTTGCAGTATCGTAAGTTTGCTTTATGTGGGATAAGGCGGTTAATATCTTTTAGGGTTCTCCGTAAATATGATTGCAAGACGGTGCCCACATTTTCAAATTCTTTTTTAAGTTCCAGGTAAAATTCAATTGTATCATCAGTGCAGGTATGATCTTCCATATCAATTCGAACAAAATTATTATGTTTTTTTGCTTCCTTGGCTAATGTTTTCAAATTTTGAAAACAAAATTTTTTGTCCAATTTTAAACCCATATGGGTAGGTTTTACAGAGATATTAGCATCTAAGTTCTCATCAGTTATTGCTTGAAGTACATTTTTGTACATTTCTACTGCTTTAAGGGATATATTCTTTTGCGTTACTTCTTCACCCAGCACATCAATAGTTGCACACATTCCCTGATTGTTCAATTCTTTTACAAGTCGAATTGCGTCTTCAAGTTTTTCTCCAGCGATGTAAGGACGCGAAAAAAAACCTACTATCGGCTTGGGAATATAAGGTAAGGAGTGAGCTATCAGGCTATTAAACCAACGCATTTAAATTCCCTTGTATTAAATGGATTCACATAATAAAATATAATTTTTTTTAAAAATTTTGTCAATTGAATTAAAAAATAATTGCATTTGTTTGCATGAATATGTATAATATTGCAGAATATTGATAAAATTAGATGTGAATTGCATCAAGAGTTAATAAAATAAATGTGGGACGTCTAACTAAAAAGACGTCCCAAGAAAAAAATTTATGCATAAAGTCCCCGAAGCTCAGCGGCACGGGCTACCCGGGCAATGGCCAATATGAAAGCTGCAATTCTCATATTGACATTATGTTTTTGTGAAGTTTGGAGAACTTCATGAAAAGCTTTAACCATGATTTTTTTAAGATCTTCGTTTACACGTTCTTTCGACCAGTAATAACCTGTTCGATTTTGCACCCATTCTAAATAAGAAACAGTGACACCTCCGGCATTGCATAAAATGTCTGGAATAATAAAAATGTTTTTCTTTTCTAAAATTTTATCAGCCTCGGGTGTAACTGGTCCGTTAGCACATTCTGCGATAACTTTAGCTTTAACATCAGGAGCATTCTGTTCGGTAATCTGGTTTTCTAATGCGGCAGGAATTAGAATATCTACATCCAGTTCAAGAAGTTTCATCGGATCTACCATTTTTTCAACTTTCGTATTCTTTTCCAAACCCTCCAGAATCCAGATTTTATTTTTAGCACAAGTATCTAAAGCAGCGGCTATATCAATTCCTTCGGGATTATAATACGCGCCGCTAATATCAGAAATGGCTACAATTTTGACACCGTCTTCCCTTAAAATCCGGGCTGCATTAGAGCCGGCATTGCCAAAACCCTGAATAGCTACAGTTGCACCTTTCAAATTAATACCTAAATGTTTTGTAGCTTCTCGCACGCAAAATACCATCCCTTGAGCGGTGGCTTCCGAACGACCAGCGGAACCGCCCAATTCTAATGGTTTACCAGTAACTACAGCAGGAATATGGCTTTTTAAATGCATGGAATAAGTATCGAACATCCAGCTCATGATTTGTTGATTTGTGTTTACATCTGGCGCTGGTATATCAGAATCTGGGCCAAATAGATCAGACAATTCAGCGAAATACCTACGAGTAAGATTCTCGAGTTCATTTAGTGAGAGCTTGGATGGATCAACCACAACACCACCTTTACCACCACCAAAAGGAATGTCTACCACTGCGCATTTGTAAGTCATCCAAAATGCCAATGCTTTTACTTCCTCCACAGTAACGTCTGGGTGAAAGCGAATGCCTCCTTTTGCCGGTCCTCGAACAAGGCTGTGCTGAACTCGAAATCCTTTAAAAATACGAATGGAGCCATCATCCATTCTTACTGGCAAGTTAACCTCAGTAATCCGCCGTGGCTCTTTAATCATTACAATCTGGTTTTTTGTCAGATTTAATATCTGGGCAGCCTTATCAAATTGTTTTAATGCATTCTCAAACGGGTTAATTTGTTTTAAAAAACTCATAATAATATCCTCCGACTTGATTTAAAAATCCTTGATAAGGAAGAGTGTTTAGATTAAATAAGTAAGAATTCAAATTAAATTGAAAATTGAACATTTTAAAGATGAACTTTTAAATGATTTGCAAAATTATTTAATAATATTTAACAATACAATCATTTGTGTTAGTTAAAGTAAAGCCTGTTTAACGTGATTTAATTTATTATGAAATTCATATTTATTCATGTATTGTAGCAAGGTAAAAGCTGTCAATTTGGAAAGAATGTGGGTTGCCATTCTCCAGAATTTTTTTGAATAATTTTTTTGGATATTAAACTGGTCATGGAATTGAAAGAAAACAGTTTTAATACTTTTTTCTAAATACCGAAAGATAGCAGGCTGTTTACGATAATTTTTCTGATTTCTCCGCATAGGTGTGATGGAATTTCGTTCAAAGTGTTCTAATTGTAATAGATCACTTAGATAAGCCATATCTCCCAGGATGGTGTAAACAGGGTAATTAGTTCTGACTTGTTTAAGATGTTCTGTGTCATGAACGTTTGTCGGAGAGAGGTCAAAACGGGTAATTACCCCATTCACCGACGTTACAGCGTGGAGTTTATAATCGTAGAATTGGTCTTGGGAGACACAATATCCCTTACCTGAAGCTGTATGGATATCTTCTTTGCTTATTCTGGATAGATTTGCTCGTGCAAGGCAAACAATGGAAATCGGCATTGGATCTATTAGAAAGCAATATTCACCCTCTAGCAATGATTCGACCAGGAATGAACGAAGTTGTTCAGTGAGATAATAAAGATTTTTGCTTCGACGGTTAAATCGTGAACGTTCAATCAAGTTGGGAAATTTTTTTTTACAATTCTTATGAAATAACTTGAATAAATAGTTTTCGCTATAGTGCATGGGGTTCTCGGCAAGGAGACTTAAAGAGATGAATTTTGCATCGCTAAATTTGGGTTTGCTTCCATTTTTAAGTAGGTTTCCGTTCTTATTCATGAAATTTTTCAAAAATTTCTTGACAATCATTAAAATTTTGTCGAACCAAAAACGGAGATTGTGCATGGCATTATCCTTTGTTTTTGTTAAAGTTAATATTAGCAACCTAAAGAAAAATAATGCCATTGCCAATCTCCTTTTTATTTTATATTAACTAGTGCAATGGGTTGAAAATTTATAAATATATTATTTTTTTTCAAATATTTTTATTTTTTTGTTTAAAAATAGACTCGGATAGACCAACTATTGGAATTAAGAGTTGAATATTATCGTTCAGATAAGCTATGTTAAATTACAATATCAAAATGTGTTATTGATAATGTGTAAATGCTTTTTAGAAATATTCAAAAATAATGTAATAGATTCTCATTATTAGGAATATTATTGCGAAAAAAAGAAATTAATAATTTAAATCCTTTTAATGTTTAATTTCAGTTTTATTGAAGATTTGATCTGTTTGAAGGAATTAAATCATTGTTATTATTTGATTCTGATATAATTAGATTGGAATTTCCTGATAAAAAATATTTTGTAGAAATCAATGAATTTGATCTTGAATATGTCTAAAAAAATAAGGAGATTATAGGCATTAAGTTTGCTGAAAATTCAAAATTGCTCTTTTTAACTACAGAGCAGGAGGTTTTATGGATATTGAAGAAAGGCTTCAGAAGTTATCGGAATTGCGCCAAAGGGCTCGTCTGGGAGGCGGAGAAGAGCGGATTGAGAAAATGCACAAAGCTGGAAAGTTAACAGCTCGCGAGCGTTTGGAAATTTTATTGGACGAGGGGAGCTTTGAAGAGTTTGATATGTTCAAAGAGCATCGATGCCATAATTTTGGAATGGAGAATAAGCGAATTCCGGGTGATGGTGTTGTTACTGGTTATGGTACCATCGATGGTCGACTAGTATATGTTTTTGCTCATGATTTCACTGTGTTTGGGGGATCTCTTTCGGAGGCTTTTGCCGAAAAAATTTGCAAGATCATGGATATGGCTGCTAAAAACGGTGCTCCGGTCATCGGACTCAATGAATCGGGTGGAGCCAGAATTCAAGAGGGTATTGAAAGCCTGGCAGGTTATGCTGAAATTTTTCTAAGAAATGTAATGTATTCGGGAGTAATTCCACAATTGTCTGGCATTTTTGGCCCTTGTTCTGGTGGTGCTGTTTATTCACCTGCAATAACAGATTTTACAGTAATGGTTCAAAATACAAGTTATATGTTTTTAACAGGACCAAAGGTGGTAAAGGCAGTAAGCAAACAGGATGTAAGCGTGGAAGAGCTTGGCGGTGCTATGGTGCATAATAAAAAAAGTGGGGTAGCTCATTTTGCTGCCCAAAATGATGAAGAAGCACTGTTACTTCTGCGTAAGCTGTTCAGTTATATACCACAAAATAATATCGAAACGACTCCAATTATTAAAAGCGATGATCCTGTGGACCGAATGGATGAAGAACTCAATTATATTATTCCTGATGATCCGAATAAACCATATGATATGAAAGAAGTGATCTTGCGTGTTGTCGATAATGGTGAATTCCTGGAAGTCCATCAATATTGGGCACCGAACATAGTAGTAGGTTTTGCCCGACTAAATGGGCGCTCGATAGGAATTGTTGCTAACCAACCAAATTATTTGGCGGGTGGATTGGATAGCGATGCTTCAATCAAAGCGGCCCGTTTTGTCCGTTTTTGCGATGCCTTTAATATCCCTTTGATCACCTTTGTCGATGTGCCTGGTTTTTGGCCTGGTATAACACAAGAACATACAGGAATTATACGAAATGGTGCAAAACTTTTGTATGCCTTTGCTGAGGCCACTGTTCCCAAAATATCGGTGATCACCCGTAAAGCCTATGGGGGAGCGTATTGTGTGATGAGTTCGAAACACCTGCGAGGTGATATAAACTATGCCTGGCCAACGGCTGAAATTGCTGTGATGGGTCCTAGTGGGGCTGTTGAGATTATTCATGCAAAGACAATTAAATCTGCAGAAAATCCCAAAGAAAAAGCCAGGCAATTAGAACAGGAATATATTGAAAAGTTTGCTAATCCTTATGTTGCTGCGAAACGTGGCTATGTTGATGACGTGATTGAACCTAAGCGAACTCGCTTCAGAATCATTAAAGTTTTGGAAATGTTGAAAAATAAGCGTGATACATTACCCATGAAAAAACACGGGAACATACCACTTTAAAGGACTGCCGGAAATGCAAATAATAAAGACCTTTGCTTCATTTTTAGGAACAGATTTATGGAAATTGTTATTTAACAGGATTCATGAAGGACACGGTCTTTTAATCACTTTTATTGGCTTAACAGCAGTTTTCGTTGGTTTGACCATTTTGTGGTTAATTACAGCCAGTTTCCGTAAGTTTGTAAATATATTTGAGGAAAAATCTGTAACGGGCAACGGTTGTAAAAAGAGAAAAAAATCAGCCGAAGTTTCAAAAAAGGAAGAGGAACTACAAAAAATTGCCCTAGCTATCAGTGTTGCTTTATGTTATGAAATGGAAGAGGAAGAGTTTTCAATTTTAACTTTGCGTAATATCGAGCAGGAAATGTCGCCCTGGGTTGTGGCATCTCGGCCAACTACTATGCGGCATTCGTAATCGTTAAAATCAAGGTAATAGATCATGAAAGAATATGTTATTACTATTGAGAATCAGGAATTTCATGTTCAGGTTAAAAAGTTGCGCACGGATACCGCCATTGTAGAGGTGAATGGAAAAGAGTATGAAGTAGGTGTAAGCCGCAGGCTGCGGCGGAACATTACCCCTTTGGAAGTTAAACCTGTTCTTAATGAAGAGCCTGAGAAAGTAACACAAATAAGTCCAGAAACAGCCACATCTACCGGTAATGTAATCACCGCCCCCCTTCCTGGTTTGGTTTTATCCATTCTGGTAAAAGAAGGAGAAAAAGTGAGCACTGGACAAACACTCATTAAAATGGAAGCGATGAAAATGGAAAACGAAATCAAAGCCAATCAAGTAGGCGTGGTGGAAAAGATTTTAGTAAAAGAAGGCGATACTGTTCAGGAAAATACACCACTGTTGAGTTTCAGGGATTGAACTATGGAGCATATTATCAATTTTTTACAGGGTACAGGTTTTTATAATCTGACTTTTGGCAACCTTATTATGCTTGTAGTCGGTTGCATACTCCTCTATTTAGGTATTCGGAAGCATTATGAGCCTTTGTTACTTGTGCCAATTGGTTTCGGAATTTTGCTCGGAAATATTCCTTATGGCTCTGGATTGAATCTTGGTGTTTATGACGAAGGAAGCGTATTGTATTATCTTTATTTTGGAGTTAGCAAAGGTATTTATCCCCCCCTTATTTTTCTTGGCATAGGGGCTATGACTGATTTTTCTGCATTACTTTCCAACCCGCGATTGGTGGTATTGGGAGCAGCAGCACAGATGGGAATTTTCTTAACTTTTCTAGGCGCTCTGATGTTGGGCTTTAACCCGGCTGAAGCGGGTTCTATTGGAATTATTGGTGGAGCAGATGGACCTACAGCAATATTTCTTTCATCTCAATTGGCACCGCATCTTCTTGGTGCAATTGCCATAGCAGCTTATTCCTACATGGCACTGGTTCCAGTCATTCAACCGCCAATTATGAAATTGCTGACTACTCCAGAAGAAAGGCGAATACGTATGAAACCATCACGCCAAGTTAGCAAACTGGAAAAAATTCTTTTTCCCATCGTCAGCTTTATCATAACTTCTTTCATAGCACCAGGAGCCATCGCACTTCTGGGAATGCTTTTTATGGGAAATTTACTAAAAGAGTGTGGTGTTACAGAAAGGTTGGCTAATAGTGCTCGGAATGCCTTGATTGACATCGTTACAGTTTTACTTGGTTTGAGTGTAGGGGCAAGTACTCAGGCCCGCATGTTTTTGACTCAAAAATCTATCGGGATTTTTATCCTGGGTGCCTTAAGTTTTGCCATTGCAACGGCCAGTGGTCTGCTGTTTGCGAAGTTTATGAATCTTTTCTTGAAGGAAAAAATTAATCCATTAGTTGGTGCAGCTGGTGTTTCGGCTGTTCCGGATTCGGCCCGGGTGGTGCAAGTGGTGGGACAAAAAGAAGATCCCAGTAATTTTTTGCTCATGCATGCCATGGCTCCCAATGTAGCTGGTGTGATTGGTTCGGCAATTGCAGCCGGTGTCCTTTGGAGCATGCTATCTCCATAATCGTTTCCGTTGTGATAATAAAACAAAAAAGAACAAATAGTTCTTAGAGAAAGCTTACTCCTAAGTAATTCTCCGTTGTATGAAATTAGTAAGTTGAATTTTCTCTTTAAGTAATGTTGGACTAAAATCTACAGGAAATTTTAATCATTTACATGGCAAGCAATGCCATTACTAAAATTTCCACTGGGTGGCAAACCAATTCGCAGGATCGTCCATAAAATTATTTACTTTCCTCAAGGCGTCATAATGGGCTTCTTCACTCTTAACCAGAGCTGCTAAAAATTCCTTTACCTTATCATCTTTGGTTTTTCTTACAGCTTCGGCATAGAAAAATTTGGTATAATTTTCCAAGTTAATAACCGTCTCGAAAATTTCCTCATCATCTACTCCGTGACTGTTTAATTTTTCGATAGATTGAGTTAAATTTGATTTTATACGGTTGGATATTTGCTGTAATGTACATACTTCTCTAGAACTTTCTAAAGTAACTTTCTGCCAATTCCGCTTTGCTCCAATCGTTTAATATGCTTTGCAAATCTTCTTCAAGTAATCAAATTTATCAATTTCCAGGTGTCTTAATATGTGTTTTCCCTGAAAATTGATCGCTTTTGTGGCATCTAAAATTTAATTCTTTTTCCATCTCTAAAAAGTTATTTTTAAAACCCCTTCGATTTTCGGTAACTGTGATCTAATCAGGTTTAGAAACTTTCTTCTGTAGTTCTCGAAAAAAATTTCATTTTATTTTTCGAAGTTTTTGTACATGTTATTTTTCTATGCAAGAGAAAAATCGAATTGATTATAAGGGAAGGAATTATTCATTTTGCTTTATCTGTCTCCAACTTTGGATTAAATTGATTTTATCTATTTTCATGTTTTAGATAATAAAATCTTGGATTATTAAAGGATTTTTAGAATATGAAAGCTTTTAAATAAACCGCAAAAGCCCAAAGGTACAAAATTTTTTCGTAAAATAATTTGGGAATATAAAATAGTCATAAATATTTATTCGTTATTTTATAATTTTTCAAAGCTTTCAATAATAATAATTGTTGTGCCAACCGATACCGAGGTGCGAGGATCGATGAAAGAGATTGTGCTGGAAATAGAGAATCTGGAAAAAACTTATGCTGGCCAGGCTCAGCCAGCTTTGACTGGAATAACTTTTGCTGTAAAGAGAAATGAGCGTGTTGGGATTATTGGCGCTAATGGTTCTGGCAAGACCACACTTTTCCGTTTAATTTTGAATTTAATTCGCCCAGATAAGGGACGCATAAAATTGATGGGGCAAACAGATTTGGAACAGGCTAAAATACATGTGGGATTTGTTTCGGAACATCAAGAAGGGCTGGAAAATTTTACGCCAGATGAATTATTAGATTATGCCGGACAGATGGCCGGAATGCAGAAGTCGGAAATTCAGAAAAGAAAGGTAGAGTTGTTAGATTGGGTCGAATTAACAGATAAAAAAAACGATTTAGTGTCAGGTTTTAGTAAGGGAATGATTCAAAGATTACAATTGGCGTTGGCTTTAATTCATCAGCCAGAAATTTTGCTTTTTGATGAACCAATGTCTGGATTAGATCCATCAGGACAGAAAAGTTTGCGGTCCCTCATTAAAAAATTGAATGATCATACTTTTCTCTATGCTTCTCATAACCTCGACGAAATTGAAGATCTTTGTGACCGGGTAATCATTTTAAAACAGGGCAAAATGATAAATGATCTTAAAATTGGAACTTACCAGCGTGAAATTTTTATTATTCGAGTAGATAAATCGATAAACTCGCTTTTAAAAAAGTTTCCTGCCATTGAGATTTGTCAGGTTTGGAATTTTTCTGATGGTCATGAATATGAGCTTTGTGCCGAAGTTCCCCTTTTTCAGGAATTTCTGGTAGCCTGTAAAGAAAAAAACATTCACATCAAGCGAATTCGTTCTCGTAACCTATTGGAAGATCTTTACGAAAAATTCGTTAAAAATGCTCATTAAAAATAATATTACCAACTACTTTTAGGCCGCCGTTTCCCAAATAGCACAGCGCAGGGAGCGTTTTTTGTGACATACTCTTTTAGTTGTTCACACCAAATGGCTAAATAAGTATGACAGGATCTTGAACCATCGATGTCACTATCTTTTGGAAAACGTGCGTGTTCACAACGCATATCGCAGAATTTGATTTGCGATGTTCTCACTCCGGCATTGAAACTATCTTTATCCATTTTTACCTGTGTTTTTATCTTCTTGTTTCATTTTTATCATTGGTCTTCGTATATTTATTACAATTATCTATGATTATTGCTATTACCCGTATAAGTAAAGTTAATTTTAAAATCGAAGAAAAAGAAGTGTGATTATAAAATTTTTAAAGAGAACTTTTTAAATGAACGAGAGGCATATATTCATTTGTTATTAAGGGATGGATATTGAAAAACTTTTTCTGGAAATTAAAAAATTGAATGACTTTAATTTGTATAAAAACAAATAGTTGGGAATATATTTCAATATAAAAAAGAGGAAGTTGAAATTATTCCCTAGCGAGAATCTATTTTTTGTGTTATTGTGGTTAGTAAAGGTTTTTATTAAATTTTAAATAGAGCGATTGAAATGCAAGCTGTATCACAGATTAAAAGGTATTGCTTATATATATTTGAAACTAAAATATAAAGAAAAAATAGAAAGAAATTAAAAAAGTTTTAAGGTAGCATATGAAAGCATTGTTATTTGACTTTGATGGAGTATTAGTTAAAAGCATGGAAGACCATTTTGAGGGCTGGAAGAGAGCTTTGCTTGAATATGGTATCGAAATAGTACCAGAAGAATTGTACATGTTGGAAGGTCAGGGAGTAGTTGCTGTTGCCAATCAATTGACTCGAAAATTTAACTTACCATGGGAAGAAACACCTATTATCATCGAAAAAAAACAGGCATATTATAATCAAATAAAAAAAGATGAGTTTTACCCTAATATATTGGATGTTTTGAGTTGGGCACGTGAGAAAAAGCTCAAAATGGCAGTGGTGACGGGAGGAAATAAAGAACGTGTTATGTCCACTTTGGAGAATTTTGGTTTAGTGGATTATTTTCAGGCGTTCATTACCAGCGATGATGTCAAAGAAACCAAACCCAGCCCACAACCGTATTTGTTAGCTTCAATTGAACTGGGAGTGAGGCCGGAGGAATGTGTGGTTATTGAGAATGCTCCGCTGGGTATACGAAGTGGAAAAGCTGCTGGTATGAAAGTTGTAGCTCTGACAACTACCTTAAAACCGCAATATTTACGAGAAGCGGATGTGGTGGTTAACGATATGTTAGAACTTTTGCAAGTATTGAAAAAATTATATTAAGAAAGAGTTTTGTTATTATGGAAAAAAGCAGTAACGATGATGACCGAGATACTTTAGAATGGCAGGATTATAGCCGTAAAGATACTGAAGAATTAATTCTTCTTTATCTGGAGGACTATTACACATCGCTGGATGATTATTACCTTAAGGAAGCTTTTCAGATTGCCAAAGATGAAGGCATCGATATCCAAAAAATGCTACAACGGGCCAAAAGCCGGTTACATTGAATCACATCGGGTTTTTTAACCTTGTCATCCATCCATTTGTCATTTCTTGCAAAAT
>CAYLYM010000116.1:0-12185 GCA_964387645.1 uncultured Calditrichaceae bacterium
ATGCTGAAGGGATAAAGTTATGGAATGGCTTGGTTTGAAGGGAAAATCGGTTGTAGTATCCTTTTAAATTCCCCCAGAATACCAATTGGCGGAGAGGGAGGGATTCGAACCCTCGGAACCCCGTTAGGGGTTCACGCGATTTCCAGTCGCGCCCGTTCAACCACTCCGGCACCTCTCCAACTTCCACTATGTAAAAGCCCCAAACTTAATTTGTCTCTCTTAATTTCCGGAAAAAATCCGATAAAATCAACGAACACTTATTTTCTAATATTCCTCTAAACACTTCCACCCGATGGTTTAATCGGGAATCCTGAACAATATTGTACAGTGTACCACAAGCTCCAGATTTTTCGTCAGAAGCTCCAATCACAAGCTTTGAAATTCGCGCTAAAACGATGGCACCAGCACACATCGCACAAGGTTCTAACGTTACATACAGAGTTGTGTTCAGAAGCCGTCGAGAACCAAGATACTCCGATGCGGCTGTGATGGCCAGCATTTCTGCATGAGCGGTCGGATCTTGTAAAGTCTCTACAAGATTGTGACCACGTCCAATGATTTTATTTTGATAGACCAGAACGGCACCGACTGGCACCTCGTCTTTTTCGTAGGCTTTTTCGGCTTCGCGAAAAGCCTGCTCCATCCAATAGTCATGATCAAAGTTTAACATAATCAATAAAAAAAGGGAATATCTCCCTTTAAAGATTAATGTGCGCCCGGGAGGAGTCGAACCCCCAACCTTCTGATCCGTAGTCAGACGTTCTATCCAATTGAACTACGGGCGCAATGAATACTTCAATATAATCTCCCAATTGCAGCGCAAAATATAAACCAGCTATGCCATTAAATCAACTCGATTTTATTTTTTATATTCATTAAAGAAAACAATTTCTTGTAAACTTTTTCGTGGTCTTTCCTTCTGAATTTTGGCGGTAGGATAACCCATAGCTATAATTGATACAAATCGCCAGCTTCTGGGGACGTTAAGTACTTTCGCCCCTTTTTTGGCATTAAACCAACCTATCCAACAGGTACCCAATCCAAGTTCCTGTGCCTGGAGTACAAGATGTTCACCGGCGATACCAATATCCAGCAAATAAAATTGGGTTCCCTGAATATTTTTGCCAATACGGTTAGCTAAAATATCCAATTCGGCGAAGATACAAATAAGCACTGGAGCCTTTAAAGCCCAACGGCTGTAGCGATAAATTCCAGAAAAGGCTTCTTTGCCAAAACTTTCTTTTGTCTCCACATTGTTGAGGATAACAAACCGCCAGGGTTGTACATTCTCTGCAGAAGGTGCCAGGCGTGCGGCTTCAAGGCAGGTTAAAATTTTCTCCATCTCTACATTCCGGTCACTAAATTGCCTTATACTTCGCCGACTTTTGGTCAGTTCTAAAAATGATGTCTTTAAAATATTTTCAGTAAAAGATTCTAACATATCTTTCTAACCCATTTAATTAATCCAAAGTTTTCCCTTATTTATTTTAATAAACTTAATAATTGAATTTAGATTTACATATCTTACTTAAAAACAATCTTTTTCTTTTACATTTACTTTTCTTGAAAGTTAAATAATTCCATGATCTCTTCAGTAAAAGTAAAATTCTTGCCTTTTGATCCAAAAATTTCATACTATGTAATTTTTAAACCAATATTTAAAAATCTGTATAAAATTCTCCAAATTTGCGAATGCTATTTCTCTAACTATTTGTTTTTATTATTATCAATTGCAATGATTTTATTATTGCCACCAATACAGATTTATTATACTATACTTTTCAAATTTCTCTATATTTTGCTAAATTTATAAAGAAGTAATAAAGAAAAATAATGACTACGACAAAACCTTTTTCTATCACCAACTTATCAAAATCTACTGAAATCATGTCGAACCGAAAATAAACACCAACAACACCGACTCCTCGATCCAGTAAAACTCTCTATCCAAAAATCTAAATAGAAGCATTTGATTAATCGTATAAAATAAACATTTGCTTTTCAGAACCCACTATTACTAAATAACTTAAAATTAAAAACCTGACTTAACATTATGCCTGTTTACTCATCCCAAAATAATTTAATCAACAAGAAAAATTAGAAAAAATACTCCCGAGTATAAAACAGATTATCTTAACTAAATAATAAAGCAGAACAATTGATAAGTATTCATTAAATAACCAAACTGGAGTCTTTTCATTATTTAATAGCTCGAGCACTTAAAGTAAAAGCTAAATTATTGAGAATTAAAAAAATATAATATGATAAAGCAATACATTATTGTAATTAGAATAAAAATTTTGATATATTTTTTTATTAAAGTTAATTTAAATTAATGTTCAAGATGAACAATAAAAATATAATTTATTTCATTATTTTCATATTTAAAAATTTAAGATCAGAATATATTGAGTATTGTTAAAATTTTCCTAAAACAAAAGGAACAAATAATTTTGATATAGGGTTAAAATTTTTTAATTTAAGAAGTGATTTAAACGTGGAGGAGATAAGTATGTTCTTTTGGGATCCCACAATAGTGATTCTTTTTCCAGCATTAATTTTAGCGATTTATGCTCAATATAAAGTCAGAAATGCATATCAAAAATATAGTCAAATTTATAACTCACGGGGAATGACTGGATTTCAAGCAGCAACAGAGTTACTACGGATGAATGGAATTTTTGATGTGGATATCGAGGAAACAGATGGAGTTTTAAGTGATCACTATGATCCCAGAGTAAAAAAAGTTAGACTGTCAAGTTCAAATTTTCGCGGTACTTCTCTTGCATCATTAGCAGTAGCTGCACACGAGGTAGGTCATGCTATCCAACATCATCATGGTTATTTCCCCTTACAATTACGTCACATGATTTTGCCAATTACCAATTTTGGCTCTTGGCTGGCTTTCCCACTCTTTTTTATCGGATTCCTTTTCCGCACACCATTTTTAATGGATTTAGGAATCCTATTTTATGCGGGAGTTGTGCTATTCCACCTGGTCACACTCCCAGTAGAATTTAACGCCAGCAATCGTGCTTTACTTCAGCTCCAATCACATGGTTTTCTGGATGTGAGAGAGGTTAGCGGTGCCAGGAAAGTATTGAATGCCGCTGCCTTAACATATGTTGCGGCCACCGCCATGGCCGTTTTACAACTCATTCGTTTATTACTCATCCGGGGTGAAGAATAACAATCTTATTCTAATAAATTTCGGCAAATTTCAGATATCATCAATCGGATTGATGATATCTGAATAAATTAAAGCTTTAAAATAAAAACATCAAAATATCATTTTTTGCCCATTGTTATTAATTAGAAATTAATTTAGAAAGGTGGTCGCTGATCTCTCAAAAAATATTTTTTAATAACCACTCACTAATAATATTAAATTCAATAAAAGAAAATTAATTTAATAAACAATTAATTTAAAAATTCAGGTAAATAATAGAAAATGGAATTAGTCAAAAAAGTTTTCATTGTTATTGCAAGTTTCTTTTTAATCGTATTGGTTATTTATATTATTCATATATCACAAAAAGCCCAACAGGAACGAGAACTTCGGATGAGTCAACAAGAAGAATTGGAGATTCCTCCAGATTCTATTCGACGACCTTTAGAGATAGAACCAGAACCAGGAACTGAAACTGAAGCGGATTCGCAAGAAACTTATTTCGAACCACCGGAAATAATTCCCGATTCCATAGAATGGAAAAAATTACCCGAGGAAAAAATACCTGAAATTTCAAGAGCTTTTCCACAAGGCAATCCTAATCCCGTCTTCATAAACGCAGCCAGGAAGATTCTTCCTTCTGTTGTGACGATTCACAGTAATATGCTGATTAGTAGCATTCCTGATGATGAAAACCATAAAGAATTTTGGGAAAAATATAATCCAGAAGAGGAACAATGGTTTCGCAAAGGCTCGGGATCCGGAATTATTATTAGCTCGAACGGATACATTCTAACTAATTATCACGTATTGGAAAATGGATCGGAATATAAAGTCATATTATATGACAAAAGGGAGTATCCAGGACGATTTGTCGGAGGCGATCCAAATACAGACATTGCTGTACTTAAAATAGATGCAGAGGATCTCCCTATCGCTTATATGGGAAACTCAGATAGCGTTCAGATTGGCGAATGGGTAATGGCAGTTGGTAGCCCTTTAAATTTCACATCCACCATCACTGCCGGTATTGTCAGTGCTTTAGGTCGTGATATACGAATTATTCAACAGAGATACGGTGTGGAGAATTTTATACAAACCGATGCTGTAATTAATCCAGGAAATAGTGGTGGGGCGCTGGTGAACTTACGAGGTGAAGTCATTGGCATTAATACTGCCATTGCAACCCGAACCGGACTTTATCAAGGTTACGGTTTCGCCATCCCATCTAATTTAGCTATCAAAGTAGTAAATGATATTTTGAAATATGGAGAAGTTCGTCGGGGTTTATTGGGAGTTACAATCGAAAATGTAGACAACCGTATTGCCAGGGGTGTAGGATTAAATCAGCCAACAGGTGTTTTAATTCAGGGATTGGAGCCGGGTTATCCTGCCGAAAAAGCGGGTCTTAAACCAGGCGATGTCATATTAAGTGTTGATGGAGATGAAGTCACTTCCGTGAATGATTTGCAAATCAAAATTGCCCAAAGAAGTCCCAACGAAGAGGTTAAACTTAAAGTTTGGCGAGATCGAAGAACGTTGACATTCAAAGTAAAATTAGGCAAAGCACCAGTAAGTCGTCCAAAACCACCTCTGCTCGAAAAAAAGAACAAAAAAGGATACAAGAATCTGGGGCTGGAAATCAGAAATCTAACAAATTCTGAAAAAAAGAAATTTGATATAGAGACAGGCATCTTTGTAGAAGCGGTCAAACCGGGAAGCCCTGCATATGAAGCAGGAATCTTTCCAG
The DNA here is from genome assembly GCA_964387645.1 of uncultured Calditrichaceae bacterium. Taxonomy (GTDB): domain Bacteria; phylum Calditrichota; class Calditrichia; order RBG-13-44-9; family RBG-13-44-9; genus CAYLYM01. The sequence continues at coordinate 4,920 of CAYLYM010000116.1, forward strand.
GAGAGATTATCATTTCCATCGATGATAAGAAGATTGATGAGACATCAGATTTCGAAAAAATTATTTCACAATTTAAACAGGGTGATGTTATCAAATTCGTTTTACGTCGTAGAACCTTCACAGATAAATACACGGATCATATTGCATTTGTTGAAAAAGACAAATAAGAATAATACTATTCTACCATTACAAAATAACAGAAGATAGACAAAACCCTGGATTTCAACATCGAGGGCTTTTATTTGTATTCTAAATACCCCAAACCAGTCTCAAAACACTTCTGGTAAATTTATATATTTAATTATTCCACTCTAATTTTGAATATTTTTACTTCAATCTTTTCTAAAAATAGTTTTTGTTTTCGGCTGTTTTTCTTAAATTTATTGTAATAAAATAAATCTGGTAGTTTCAAAAAAGTAATACTGTAAAATAACTTTTACAAATTAATCAACCTAAGTGAAATCTTATATGGAAAATTTCTATTCAGCAATTATCACAGCGGCTGGACAGGGAAAACGCATGGGAAGCGAAACCAAGAAGCAATATTTAAAAATCGGTGGACATTCCATTCTCGCCTGGACCTTATGGCGTTTTCACCAAATTGAATGGTTTCGAGAAATTATCTTAGTAGTACCAGAAAACGATAAAAGTTTAGTACAGGAAGAAATTATTTTAAAATACCATTTTAAGAAAGTACATAAAATAGTCGAAGGAGGAGAATTGCGCCAAGATTCGGTTTATGCCGGTCTGTCAAAATTAGATCCAGCCAGCGATTATGTTTTCATTCATGATGCCGTTCGGCCATTTGTTTCCAATAAAATATTTGAAAAATTGAGGAAAATTGTTATTAAAACAAATGCAGTAATTCCTGGCTATCCTTCTCGCGACACCATAAAAAGAGCAAATGATTCAATAATAATTCATACCGAAGATCGAAAGAATTTATGGTTGGTACAGACGCCTCAGGTATTCCAAACTTCGCTCATTATACGTGCCTACAAAGAAGCGCAAGAGCGTAATTTTTACGCAACAGATGATGCCGCACTGGTCGAAAGAATGGGATATCCAGTCCATCTGGTTGAAGGCAGTCCCTATAATATTAAAATTACAACTCCACTGGATCTTCAGATTGCCGAACATCTTCTTCCCTATTATTTTCCCGAAAGCGAAAAATTAAAACAACAATTAAAAGATAAATAAAAAAACGAAAGTGAGCCAATGAAAGTAGGAATTGGATTTGATGTTCATCCTTTTGCTTCCCAACGGAAACTCATCCTCGGTGGAATTGAAATTCCCTACGAGAAAGGATTACTGGGGCATTCTGATGCGGATGTTCTTCTTCATGCTATTTGCGACGCCTTCTTAGGAGCGCTGGCTCTGGGCGACATTGGTCAACATTTTCCGGATTCTAACCCACAATATAAAGATATAGCCTCAACCATCTTGTTGGAAAAAACTTACGATCTCATTCGTCAGAAAGGTTATGAATTAAACAACCTGGATTGTGTTATAGCTTTAGAGAAGCCTAAAATCCAGCCTTACATTTTAGATATCCGGGAAAAAATATCAAACATTTTATGGTGCAAATCCGAACAAATTTCAGTTAAAGCCACAACCACTGAAAAGCTTGGTTTCGTAGGCAGGCAAGAAGGAGTAGCCGCAATAGCCATTGTGAGTTTAAGAAAAAAGAAGAGACTTTAATTGGCCGATATTTTCCAAAACATTCAGAATGCTGATCCCACCTGGGCCTATTTAATACTTTTTATTAGTGCATACGTCGAGAATATTTTTCCTCCCATTCCAGGAGACACAGTGACAATTATTGGAGCTTATCTGGTTGGCCGGAATACCTTAAAATTTTGGGGCGTTTTCATAGCAACCACACTTGGTAGCATCCTCGGATTTATGACATTATTTCTCATCGCCTATTGGATTGAATGGAAGATCATCGAAAAATATCAGCCTAAATGGGTCTCCCGAACCCGTATCGAACTCGTTGAAAACTGGTTTAAAAAATATGGCTATTGGGTTATTCTATTTAATCGGTTTCTTTCTGGAACACGTTCGGTTATTTCTTTAGTGGCTGGTTTATCAAAAATGAAAATATTGAATGTATTTTTTTTATCGCTCATTAGTGTTGCTATGTGGAACGGCTTTCTTATTTACATTGGTTCTTCCATCGGGAAAAATTGGAAAGAGATTATAAATTACATAAAAATGTACAATCGTTTAGTTTTTATTCTTCTGATCGTCGCCGCCTTGTTATTTATTGTAATCAAATATTGTCGTAAAAAAAAATGCGAATCTAACTCACCGAACAACTAATTTGGATTATCGGCTTTCCTTCTTTTAGAACTGTAAAACATGAAAAATGGGGAAAAAACTAAAATAAATAAAAAGCTCCATTTCCTTTTGCTACAGTTAAAGATTCAAATAATAGAGTTTACACATGCCAGGTAAAAAACTAAACGTAAAGTTAATTCTGATATCTGGATGGTTTCTTTTATTTTTTATCTACACATTATGAATGTACGGTTAAGCAGAAACAAACGCATTAATACCTTTCCAAAGTAGCATAAAATTGGAAGTGTGTTATTTTCGTTGTACTTACCAGGTTAGGCAATATTTTGAACAACCATTAATTTTAAAAACTAAATTTTAAACTAAGTTTAAAAATATCATTAGAAAATTTCTATTAATAACAGCAAGTTACAAATTTAATTTCTTTAAAAATAAATATTTTTAGGTGAGAAATGTAAAAACTCTTCTGAGTATTTATTATTTTGAACAGCAACTAAATTATTTAACAATGAAAATAATAAAAACTTTTAAGCTGGTAGAATTTTTCTGTTTAATCGATTTACAAAAGGAAGTACTTAATAGTACAAAATTTAACCAAAAAACCAAAAAGACAAAAGACCTGGTTTATTCGACCAGAGCTTTTGTTTTTTGGCGAGAAGAAAAATTAAAAAATATGACCTATCCATTAAGACAAAACAAATTCAGTTTGAGTTTTTATCCAGGATTTATTTATTTTGTTGAAGTTTCTTTTCGATTTTTGCCCATGTATCTCTCAGCGGTACGGTGCGATTGAAAACCAGTTTCTCTGCCGTGGTATCAGGATCGACACAGAAATAACCCTGACGCAGGAACTGGAAACGATCGCCAGGTTTGGCATCGGCCAGGCTCGGTTCCACATAACTCTGAATAACAATTAGAGAATTCGGGTTAATATTGACAGTAAAATCCTGTCCTTCTTCGACATCGTCAGGATTTTCTTTAAGGAACAGATGATCATACAATCGTATTTCCGCTTTCAGCGCATGTGGTATGGAGACCCAATGTAAGGTTCCCTTCACTTTTCTACCATCCTGTCCCTCACCGCTTTTGGTTGCCGGGTCATAAGTGCAGCGCAGTTCAATAATCTCCCCGGTTTTCTCATCCTTAATTACTTTTTCACATTTAATGATATATGCATGTTTTAAACGAACTTCACGTCCAGGTGCTAATCGAAAGTATTTTCTGGGTGGATCTTCCTTAAAATCTTCCTGTTCAATATAAATTTCCCGGGAAAATGGGATAGTACGCGTACCCATCGACAGATCTTCCGGATTGTTGATGGCTTCTAATTCCTCAACCCGTCCTTCAGGATAGTTTTCAATCACCACTTTTAGTGGACGTAGTACTGCCATCCTTCTGGGTGCACGCTTATTCAAGTCTTCCCTTAAACAATGCTCCAACAAAGCGATATCGACCATGCTATTACTTTTTGAAACCCCGATGCGTTCAGCAAAATCCCGGATCGCTTCCGGCGTATAGCCCCGCCGCCTCAAACCGGAAATGGTCGGCATCCGCGGATCATCCCAACCATTGACGTAGCCTTCCTGTACCAGGCGCAATAATTTCCTTTTACTCATCACTGTATAAGAGAGATTGAGTCGAGCGAATTCAATCTGCCTTGGATGATAAACATTCAACTGCTCCAGGAACCAGTCATAGAGGGGACGATGATCTTCGAACTCTAAAGTGCAGATAGAATGGGTAATACCTTCGATGGAGTCTTCCAATCCGTGAGCCCAATCGTACATAGGATAAATACACCATTTATCCCCGGTTCGATGGTGCCTGGCATGTAAAATCCTGTACATCACCGGATCACGCATATTTAAATTAGGAGACGACATATCAATTTTTGCCCGGAGAACTTTGGAGCCATCCGGGAATTCACCAGCTCGCATCCTTTTAAATAAATCCAAATTCTCTTCCACAGTTCGATTTCGGTAGGGACTTTCTTTACCAGGCTCAGTTAAAGTGCCACGGTATTCCCTTATTTCTTCCGGGCTTAAATCATCAACGTAAGCTTTTCCGGCCTTAATCAATTCGATGGCATACTCATACATTTGTTCAAAATAATCCGAGGCAAAATAAAGCCGTTCTCCCCAGTCGAATCCTAACCAGCGCACATCTTCAATAATGGATCGAACGTATTCTTCTTCTTCTTTCGACGGATTCGTATCATCGAAGCGAAGATTACATAATCCCCCGTATTTCTCAGCTAAACCAAAATTCAAGCAAATGGATTTCGCATGGCCAATATGCAAATATCCATTAGGTTCTGGGGGAAATCGTGTATGCACACGACCACCAAATCTATTATTTTTCAGATCGTCATCGATTATATTTTCAATAAAATTCATAGAATTTCTGGAGGACTTCTCAGCCATGTTTTATTCTCCTCATTTAAATCATTTTGATTAATTCATCTTAAAATGCGATGATCTCTCCAATTTTAAAATATATTTTTTATAAACTAATAATTAAAAGTTTTTTAATGCTTAAGGCAATAAAGAATTGAAATCATTTTTGTAAAAATTTAAAAACAACATTCTTAATTATATTTTTAAACCAATTCATATATATCACTTGAATCATTGTAAGCTAATTCTTAAAATTATTTGTCATTTTAAGACAAATACTAATGCAGATATAAAACAATTTGTGAATCAAAAAATAAAATAGATTATTTATTACTACATGCATCATAATTAAATTTGACAGCTATAAAATTTAAAAAAATTGAGTATATAGATACGAGTTAAATTATATTAAGGAGATTTTTGAATGATAACTAAAGTTCGTACGAGATTTGCCCCAAGTCCTACAGGCTATCTTCATGTTGGTGGTCTCAGAACAGCTTTATACAATTATTTATTTGCAAAAAAATATAAAGGTAAAATGATTTTGAGAATCGAGGATACCGACCGAACACGTTTTGTGGAAGGGGCGATTGAGAATCTCATAAAAACACTTCATGAAGTAGGTTTAGACTATGACGAAGGTCCAGATAAAGGCGGTCCGTTTGGCCCTTATGTTCAATCCCAAAGATTAGAATTGTACCGAAAACACGCGCAAGAGCTGATAAAAAAAGGTCATGCGTATTATTGTTTTTGTAGTCCTGAGCGGTTGGAAAAGATGCGTAAGGAACAGATTACATCCGGACAGCAGCCAAAATACGATGGAACTTGCCGTACTCTTCGACAAGACCAGGTAGAAAAAAGAATAAAAGAAGGACTTCCCCATGTCATACGCCTCAAAATGCCGCAAAAAGGAGAAACCATTTTTCAAGATCTCATTCGTGGTGAAGTCAAATTTCAAAATGAATTGATCGACGACCAGATTTTAATAAAATCAGACGGTTTCCCCACCTACCATTTGGCAAATGTTATTGACGATCATTATATGCAGATTACTCATGTTATCAGAGGGGAAGAATGGCTACAAAGCGTTCCCAAGCATTTGGAATTATACCATGCCTTTGGATGGAAGCCACCGCAAATGGCTCATTTACCTTTGCTATTAAATCCTGACAGATCTAAATTAAGTAAACGCCAGGGAGATGTGGCTGTAGAAGATTTTTTAGAAAAAGGGTATTTGCCTGAAGCGTTAATAAATTTTGTAGCATTATTAGGATGGAACCCAGGGGATGACCGTGAATTTTTCACTCTGGATGAACTGGTCAAAGAATTTTCTTTAGAAAGAGTAAATAAAGCTGGAGCTGTTTTTGACATTCAAAAACTCAATTGGATGAATAGCCATTATATCAGGAAAATGGACGAAGAAAAACGTATAAAATTTCTTGAACCATTTTTTCAGAAAGCAGGTTATGACACTTCCGACCCCGTTCGTATAAAAAAAATCATTTCAGGCATATATAAAAAATTATCTCGTGGTGATGAAATTGCCTTGCAAGCAGCAATCTTTTTCCAGAACCAAATCACAATAAAAGAAAAAGAAGCACTGGAAGTTTTACAAGCTGATTCAGCTCGAGTCGTTCTACAAAAATTTTTAGAAAAAATAAAAGATTTAGCGAAACTCGACCTTCAGAATTTTCAATCAGTTATGAAAGAAGTACAAAAAGAAACGGGGATAAAAAAACAAGAACTGTGGATGCCTATTCGAGTGGCTCTAACAGGTGTGACTCATGGACCAGAATTGCCGGTGGTTATTGAAGTCCTTGGAAAAGAAAAAATTCAAAAATTCGTTGAACACATTTTAAAAGAATATTTATAATTCTTCCTTATTAAAATTGAACTGATGATCAATGCATCAGTAAAAAATTGAAAGAAATTTTTCCAGGAGGATGGAGTGTCTTACAAGATCGCTGTTTTATTGGGGGGAACATCTGCAGAGAGGGATGTGTCTCTTGTAACCGGAATTGAAATCGCTAGAAGCCTCGACCAGAAGCATCATCAAGTAGTCGCAATCGATTGCGCTTATGGCATTCAAACCATCGATTTTAAGGATACAAACACCAATCATTTAATCCGCATATCACCCTCTGAAATAGAAAAACAGAGAAAACAATTAAACCAAAACATATTGCGCACAGTTGAATTTTTAATTAAAGAAAACTTTGACCTTGTTTTTATAGCTCTGCATGGCGGATATGGGGAAAATGGGCAACTCCAGGCAATTCTGGATCTTGCAAACATTCCTTATACAGGAAGCGGTGCTTTAGCAAGCAGCCTGGGAATGAACAAAAACATGAGCAAAATGTTATTCCAACAGAATGATATACCAACAGCACAGTGGATTTATCTGGAAAATAAAAAGTTAATTGTTCAAGATGAAATTGAAAAAATCGGCTTACCTTTAGTAGTAAAACCCAATGATCAGGGTTCCACCGTTGGACTTACCGTTGTGGAAAATTTAGATGATTTGCCCTTCGCTATCTCGCGAGCTTTTGATTATTCTCAGAGCATCATT
>CAYLYM010000117.1:0-12176 GCA_964387645.1 uncultured Calditrichaceae bacterium
ATGAGAGAATAGATCTACCTGCCTGGACTTCCTGGACTTTTTTGGAAAAGCGTGATATCTGGTTTGGTTTCAAAGTTTACTTCTAATGGATGTTGTGGATATTGAATTAAATTGCATACATTTCTGTAGAGAGGGAATGCACATTTAAGGAAAGGCATTCCCTCTCAGAAAAAAGAAATAAGTGTGCAAAAGAGAATTGTCAAGACGGAAGCTAAAAAAGGAGACCAATATGAGTAAAAAAATAGTAAAAAATAATACGTTGATTTATTTAGGAGTGTTTTTGCTCCTGCTTTTCATGGCCAGTATAGCTTCTGCTCAGCTGGAACGAACTTTAAACATAGGTAATATCCGTTATTATACAAGTGAAGGACTGAATGCTGATGATATTCGCTGGCCGTATGCATGGGATAAATATCCTCATATTCACAATAATCATCTAGAAATGCTGGAAACACATGGTGTAGTTGTTGCTCAAAAATTGAACTGGCAAGATCCCTCCGGAATTGAATGGGATTATCAGGTAGGTATGGCTATTCAAAATAAGTTCAGTGATCAGGAAAATGTTATTGTGCCGGTTCCGGGAGCATTTAAGAGAATCTTCCGACATCCATATCCCAGCAAAATTCTGGATGGTGTAGATAGGACCAGTATTACTGCGGCTGGAGATCCAGTAGATCCCAATTTGCCGGCCGATGCAGCTATTTATGGAAAATGGGAAGTCTGGCCAGATTATAATGGTGGAATAACAATTGAAAGGTGGACTTATAGTTTTGTAAATCCTGATTATACTGATATTATTCTTAATGAATGGATCTTTACTAATACTTCCAATGAAACACGCGAAGATGTTTATTTTGCTATCAATTCCCAGACCTCTGCACACGATTATTATGGTGCAGCTGACCGTTGGGGTAATTATTATGGTGTTACTTATTGGAAGCATGTTCAGGGCGATCCGGATGCAGATTCTTTGCGAACCTGGTATTCCTGGGATGCGGATCTGAAGGCAACAGCAGAGGATGAAAAAGGAAAACCGGATCCAAACTGGGGTAACTTAGAAGAACCACAATATTTTACTTTTTCATGTGTACATGCTGATAAAAGCGCTTCAGATACTTCAGATGATCCGCGTCAACCAATTAAAGTACAGATGGCACAACGTGAGAAATGGCCGGATTTAAATCAGGCTACTCATCCAGTTATCTATAATTTCCTTTCAAAGGATTATCCGGTTGATGATATTACTAACTATTCGATGAGAGTAGATTCTACAGGAGCTCCAAACGATAATGGACGATATGAGGTTTTAATTCCTGATTTTGATGAGAGAAATTTTGACAGTGTTACTGAGCAAGAAAAATCGTGTGTAATGAGTTTTGGTCCTTATACTTTAAAACCAGGCGAAGATGTACGCATTGTGATTGCTTATACTGGTGGAGTCTTTTCACAAAGATTGGCTATTGATGTAGGCCGAGCTTATGATGCTGGTTATCCACAAAGACAGGATTTTGGTATTATACCGATGCCTTATGATGTATATGATTTACATGGTAATAAAATCATCAGTGCTGGTGACATCGTTACCAGAGAACAGAAAGACTATTTAATTAATAATGTTAGCAAAGAATTAGCTTTTATTAATGCAGGTAAAGCATTGAAGTTGTGGAAAAATGCTACATTCGATGAAAATGGTCATCCGATATCGTTCAATATTCCGATGCCACCTGCTTCTCCTTCTTTGTATGGTTTTTCTGAGAATGACCAGGTTCGTTTGACATGGGATCCGGTACCTGGCGCTGTAAAATATCGAATCTATCGTGAATATCAAAGAAGAGTTGAATCTGATGAACCTACTGATACGTTGTATTATTATGATCCAGTTAACGATATTGAGTATGTAGAAACTACTGAGACTGAATTTATTGATAGAAATGTGGTGCGTGGTGAAGATTATTATTACTATGTGGTTGCTGTTGATGAGAATGGCTTAGAAAGTAGTCCTTTCCAAAACCGAACCGGAACTAGTGCTGTTCCAGAGGATGAAGCACTTAAACCGACTCGTAGTGCTGATCCGAACTGGCAGGATAGCGTAATAGTTGTACCTAATCCGTACCATGCAAGCGCTGCACAAAAATATGATGGAAGACGTTTGAATTTCCTTAATCTACCGCCCTATGCAAATATTCATATCTATACGGTATTAGGAGATAAAGTTCAAACAATTTACCATGATGGTAATACCGGTGACGAGGATTGGGAACGCCAGGACACGTTCAGCACCATGGAAATTGTCAGTGGTGTTTACATTTATGTAGTCGAGGAATTAGACGGTCCTCGTGGTAATCCAACCGGTAAGAAAGCGATTGGCAAATTTGTGGTTATTAAGTAATGTTTGATCATTAGAAAAGGTTTAATTATGGCGATGATAAATAAAGAAAGGGAGCGCATTATGAATAGAATAAAATATATAACATTACTTTGTGTGCTGCTTGCCTTTTTGGGCTGGAGTACCTCAGTATTGGCTGATCCACCTATTAAATATGCCCAGGCGGGTATGCCTTTCTTAAATATTGATGTGGGTAGTCGTGTGGGTATGGCTGGTACCACTATGGGTATTATTGGTGATGCCGAAGCCATGTTTGCCAATCCGGCGGCGCTGGCTTCTCTGGAAAAATTAGAATTTTTTGCCAGTAATACTAATTGGATTGCAGATATTAAACATTATGCTGTTGGCGCTGCCTATAATACTGGACAATATGGCATTTTTGGCGTGAATGCAGTATTTATGGACTATGGAGATTTTGAGCGTACTATTCCTTATTTCGGAAATGATCCTACTTTGCGAAATAAAGGTTATATTAACCAGGGTACATTTCAGGTTTCGGAATATGCTATTGGTATTTCTTATGCACGAAGGATTACCAGCCAATTTTTTGTTGGCGGTAATCTGAAGTACGCTTCCCAGAATCTGGGTGACGTGGACGTTTTTGATGAAGTCCGTGGTGTAGTTATCGAAGACAAAAAACAAGAAGTCAGCAATCTTGTCTTAGACCTGGGGACATTGTATTATCCTGGTTGGAAAGATTTACGTTTTGGCGTGGCTTTCCGGAATTTTGCCGACCAGTCTGATTATTATGACCAACGATTTGAGTTGCCATTGACTTTTGACTTTGGTATTGCTATGGATATTATGACGCTTTTCACTGATGGTGCTAGTGATCATAAACTTACTGCTGCATTCGACTGGCTTCACCCACGTGATTATGCCGAGCGCCAGCATTTTGGTCTGGAATACTCCTTCATGGAAACCTTCTATCTCCGGGCCGGCTATAAATTCAATTATGATGAACAAGGCTTAACTGCGGGTTTAGGATTTAAGAAGGATATGAGTGGTGTTGGAATGAAAGTTGACTTCGTCTATCAAGACTTTGGAATCTTCGATCAGGTTACCCGGCTCTCTGTGGGATTATTCCTGAAATAATTATGAATCCGATCTAATAGTAAATTGAAGGTTTCTTAAAATTGTAATGCTCCCCAATCAAAAAAAGATTGGGGAGCATTTTAAAATCAGATTTTATAATGATGATATGATTATACGCGTTTTTCTTAAAATATTCGTATTTTTTGTTATTTTAATAACTCTTTATCTCTCCTGTTCAAATCCTGAAAAAGCGGTTTTAAAGCGTCGTAAAACGCCAAATTTTGTTTTGAAAGACCTGAATGGTAATGAATTTAAGCTTTCAGATGAGAATGGTAAAGTGGTGGTAATGGAATTCCTGCGGACTACCTGCCCTGTTTGTAAATCGACGTTTCCTTATCTTATTAATCTGTATAATGAATTCAAAGATGACAGCCTGATAGTTGTAGGCATTGTAATCGACTCAGAAGATCCTTCCGCTGCCCTGAGATTGAAAAAAGATTATAACATTCCTTTTCCTTTATTGCTTGATACCATTGATGTGAATGTGGCTTACGGTGTCATGGAAGTTCCCACTATCGTAGTTGTCGATAAAGAAGGGTGGATAGCTTATGAATTTGTTGGAGGGCTAACCCCGGAGAATATAAATAGTATTAAAAACTTACTAAAATAATAATTTCATATTTAATGTTCTCAGTTGAAATAACAATATTTTTTACCTCACTGTTTTTTAATATGTTGATTCATATCTTGTAGTGATAGCAAGATATGCGGTTTATCTTTTCTCAAATTCTAATTCATTCTCTACATACATAATAGTCAATTCACGGGACGAAAGCAGAGGCGCATAGGACATAGAGGTGTTCTTATTTTCTTTATTATTTTATTTTAGAGAAATTTTAAAAAGAAATATTGCTTGTTTCAGAACATTTTTAACATAAGTAAAGTTAAAAGTTTCAAAATGGTGGAAATTTTTGTAATTCTTATCAAAGCAGAATCTGGATTTGCAAAATACAGAAAAGTTTCTTTAAAAGTTAAGATATAAAATTTATTTATTTTTTATTAAAAATAAATGAAAATAAAATATTTTTTTTAATTCCAGGAAGCATAAATTGAATACAAAAAAAAGTTTTCTAACAAAAAATATTTTAAATGCTATATTTCTATTCTTTATACTTGGTTGTGCTTCAACTAAACCACCTAGATTGCTTGTTGATATTAAACCTGAGTATCCTAAAGAAGCTCTTGAACAAGGATTGGAAGGGAAAGTATTATTATATTTGTTTCTTTCAGAAGCAGGAGAAGTTAAATCTGTTCGAGTTAGCAAGTCATCCGGCTATAAGATATTGGATTCTGCTGCAGTAGAATATGGTAAAAAGTTGCGGTTTTCGCCAGCCATGCGTCATGGAAAACCGTTAAGTGTTATTTTAACCTGGGAAGTAGAATATGATGCATTGACTGCATTTTTTCAACCAAAGGAATATGTGGCTAAAATTCAAGACTATTATAATCTTGCTAAACAAGCAAAAGGTGAAAAACTCAATGATATTCTTGAAAAAATATTGTTAGAACACGAGGAATATGTTGATTTCTCAAGGAAACATCCGTTGAGAAATTATAACGAATTTCTTAAAAAATTTATTCTGCCCGAAGTTTATGAACAATGGAAAATTTTCTGGGATGATTGGCCTCTTAGATTTGTCGTTTATCATGATTTTATAATACGTTTCCCGAGTTCTGGTAAAACTTCCATTGCTAAGGAAAAATTGATTGAACTTTTGAAAGAAGATATAGAAAGAATTAAATTCACAGCCAAAAGTGTCAGTACCATCGATGAGAAAAAGGATTTATTTTTAAAAAATATTTATCAATTCTTGAATGATCATTTTCCAGAAGCCATTGATGAAAAATTGAGACCTGAAGCAGAGAAATATTTGAAAATAAAATTAAAGAGATAAATATTCTTGATGTAGAATACTGAGAGATATTTTCTTGTAAAAATAAGAGCTTTTATAAGAAATCTACTTGAAATATTTAATGAATGATTAAGTGATCCCCAATTTTACATTTCATTTAATATGATTATTCCCTTTATTCCGAAATATCATCGCTGTCATTTCCCTTAAAGGTGCTTTTTTTGCAGAATCACTATTGGTAGGAATCGCTCTGATTTCTGGTTTTTGCACGGAATGATGGGAAACGATTATCTAATCGGAGTGATTTCTGCTTTGGCGAAAGGGTAAGTAACATTTTTATCCTGAATATATTGAGATTCATCAAAAAGGAAAAAACATTAATAAAATGTGAGTTTGTGATAAGGTTATTTATTAAAAAGTTACACTTCCGGCTAAACCTGGTCTGACTTTTTAATACTACTTTCTTTAAAAGAGAATTATGAATTCTGACTTGTCGATGAACTATGATCATTACATTTGATTTAATTTGGATCGAAATAACATTATTTTAATTTTAGGAGATGATAAAAGTATGATACGCATTCCTTTTGAAGAAATGATAAGTGAATTTCGCCGGGTTTTGGAAAAAATTGGATTTACTCCATCTCGTGCTGAATTTTGTGCTCGAATTCTGGCCGAGAATACTTTAGATGGTGTGGCCTCACATGGTGTGAATCGATTTCAACTTTTTGTAAATCGGGTAAAAAGAGGCAAGATGGATCCTAATGCCGAACCAGAAAAAATAGCTTCTTTCGGTGCATGGGAGCAATGGGATGGGAAATTGGGTCCCGGTCCACTAAATGCGGCTTTTTGCACGGATAGAGCAATTGAATTGAGCAAAGAATTTGGTATTGGTTGTGTTGCACTGCGTCATACCACGCACTGGATGCGAGGTGGTACTTATGGTTGGCGGGCCGCAAATGCCGGTTTCGCCTTTATTGGCTGGACAAACACCATGCCGAACATGCCGTCCTGGGGGGCTAAGGATTGTCGTATTGGTAACAACCCGCTTGTTCTTGCCATGCCACGGGAAAAAGGACATGTGGTGCTGGACATGGCCATGTCGCAATTTTCTTATGGCAAAATGGAAACCATGCATCTGCTCGGTAAAGAATTGCCTTTAATTGGTGGTTTTGACACCAAAGGAAATCTGACCAAAGATCCAGATGAAATTTTAAAATCCTGGCGGCCTTTACCTATCGGATATTGGAAAGGTTCGGGACTGTCCATAATGTTGGATATTTTTGCAGCGGTACTTTCTAATGGTTTGGCCACTTACCAGATTGGTAAACTTGATGATGAATACCATTTATCACAAATTTTTATCGTTATAGACGTTGAAAGGACCGCAATGCGGGAGGAATTAAACAAAATAGTGGATGGTATTATTGAAGATTTACATTCTGGTCAACCCGACAAAGAAGATGGTGAAATTTTATATCCTGGAGAAAGAGCACTACATACCCGCAAAGAGAACCTTAAAAATGGCATTCCGGTGGATGAAGGTATTTGGAAGAAAATTCTGGAAATGTGAAATGAAGATTTGAGTATTTTATAATATTTATTTCGTTCGCTTTGTTTAAAGAAGTATCTGATAGTATTTAATTTTTATTAAAAAAAGAAATCATTAAACGTGCATTTTTAGTTTAGTTAATTATTTTAGAGTTCAGAGGAAGTTGCTGTTAAAAAATAATTTTACTATACTTGAAGCGGATGAATAAGGAGGCAAAAGATTGAAATTAGCGGAATTTGATTTATCAGGAAAAACAGCCCTGGTAACTGGGGGAAATAGCGGTATAGGTTTGGCGATTGCCCGGGGATTAAGCAGGGCTGGCGCGCGGGTGGCGATATGTGGACGTAATCCTGAAAAGAATAAGAGAGCTATTCAGGAATTGAAGCAGATCTCACCGGAGGCGCGGGCTTTTGAATTTGATTTATTAAAAATAGATGACATTCCGGCGTTTTATGAAAACGTTTCTGAAGCGATGAATGGCCTGGATATATTGGTAAATAACGCTGGAGCGCAACATCGAGGAAGAGCAGATGAAATTAAGTTAGAAGATTTCGACAGAATTATTAAAATCAATTTAACGGCACCTTATGTTCTGTCTCAATGTTTTGCGAAAGAGCATATCAAAACAGACAGACCCGGGAATATAATTATGATCGCTTCGTTGATGAGTGAGGCTGCCCGCCCCACCGTTTCGCCTTATACTGTATCGAAGGGCGGAATTAGGCAAATGGTTAAAGCACTGGCAGTTGACTGGGCGCCCTTTGGAATCCGGATCAATGGTATCGGACCTGGATATATTCAGACTGAAATGACCCAACCATTAATTGAGGACGCTGAATTCAATCGCTGGGTTATTCAGCGCACACCGCTGGGAAGATGGGGACGACCTGATGATTTTGAAGCGGCGGCTGTTTTTCTGGCATCAGATGCCTCGAAATTTATCACTGGCCAAATTCTTTATATTGACGGGGGATGGTTGGCGACTTTTTAATGCTCATACTTGTTTTAAAAATATTTTTATTCTATAATGCTTTCGGAAAGCATATGCAAAAAGTAAATTTTAAAAAGTGTTAACGCCTGGAGGAGGAAATCATGAAATATCAAACTCGGAGAGATTTCTTAAAAAAAAGTGGAATATTGATAGGAGCTGGAGCAATGAGTGGAATTTTAAGTCAGTGTACTTCGAAAAAGGAACCGAAAACCACTGCCTGGGAGGAATTTAAATATGCCATGTGCAATGAGAGTATGAAAGAATTGCCATGGGAAAAGCAATGTGAGATTATTGCTAATGCTGGTTACAAAGGGGTAGAAATTGCACCATTCACGCTGGTTAAACAGGGCGTTGAGGAGATTACTCCTTCGCAGAGAAAACAAATGCTAAATATCATAAAAATGGCTGGATTGAAGTGTGCTGGTTTACATTGGTTGCTGGCGCCACCGCCACATGGATTACACTTCACCACACCGGATGAAACCATACGAAAAAAGTCGATAGCCTATTTGGATGCGCTTATTGACTTTTGCGGCGATCTGGAAGGCGAGGTGATGATTTTTGGATCTCCGAAACAGCGCAATACCCAGGGTATTTCCATCGAAGAGGCTAAGAAGTATTTTGCCGATGGATTGGCTCAAGTAGCTGATCATGCTCAACAGCGAGATGTGAAGATACTTATTGAACCTCTGGATACCAGTCAGACGGATGTTGTTAATACCATGGCCGAAGCAGTTGAATTAGTAGAAAAAATAAACCATCCATCCATTCAAACCATGTTCGATTTTCATAATACGCCTAATGAAACAGAGCCGTTCCATGTGCTGATTCAAAAATATTTTAAATACATTCAGCATGTACATGTTCAGGAAATGGATGGAAGATATTTAGGAACAGGAAATGCTGTTAATGAGTATGTTCAGGCATTCCAGACCTTAAAAGACCTGGGTTATAATAAATGGATCTCATTGGAAGTCTTTGATTTTTCTCCGGGTGGAAAAGTTATTGCTGAAGAATCTATGAAAATCCTGAAACAAATTGAAGCAAAACTTTCTTAAAAGTTTTCTGTAATTTTCGAATTCATGCGAAATGTTTTGAAAATTTCTCTTGGGAATATGGTTTAGCTAACCATGTTCCATTCTTTGATTTTGTATTGTTAAATTTTAGATTAACCTACCAGATAATTAAGCGATGAAAGGGGATTATCTCATATTCTATCATTTTTGGCTATCCTGTTGTTATGTTGTTAATTAGGCTTCACATTACTATTTATAATTTCAATTCTTGTAATTTTTTCTTAATGATTTCTTATATCTCAAAAATCAGATGGAGGTAAAAAAATGAGTAAGGAAGAAAAAGCCAGCCGTCGTGAGTTTTTGAAAACCACGGCTGCTGCTACGGCAGGGGTAACTTTAGCCATGAGCAGTTTTCCTTCTTCCGTTATTCAACCCGTTTTGGGAGCGAATGATAAGATTCGCATGGGCTTTATTGGTGTGGGAAATCGAGGAACACAGTTAATGAGCCGATTTATGGCCAATAAGGATGTCCAGGTTGTGGCCCTGGCGGATGTTTATGAGCCTTACCTGTTAAGAGATTATTCTAAGGTAAATAAAAGGTGGAAAAAGGAATTGGGAAGCCGTATTCCGAAAATGGGGGAGCAGTTTCCCGACAAGGTGGATACTTATAAAGATTTTCGACATCTTTTAGATCGTAAAGATATTGATGCGGTTTGTATTGCCACACCAGATCACTGGCATGCGATTCAAACTATTATGGCCATTCAAGCAGGTAAAGATGTTTATGTAGAAAAGCCGCTGACCGTTACCATACAAGAAGGTCGAAAAATGGTCGAAGTCTGGCAAAAGTCCGACCGAGTTGTTCAAGTCGGTTTAAATCGGAGAGGTTCCACTATATATCAAGAATTGGTGAAAAAAATACGTGCTGGTAAAATAGGAAAAGTGACTTTAGCCAGAGCTTACCGAATAAGCAACATGTATCCCGACGGTATCGGTAACGCCCGACCAGAAGCTCCTCCAGAAGGATTCGACTGGGATATGTGGTTAGGACCGCGCAGTTTTCGTCCCTATCAATATAACATTGCCCCTTACAAATTTCGCTGGTGGAAAGATTATTCATCACAGATGGCTAATTGGGGAGTACACTATATGGATGTAATTCGCTGGATGATGGGAGAGGTTGCTCCGGTAGCTATTACAGCTCATGGTGGGAAATATGTTCTGAAAGATGATCGGACTATTCCCGATACTATGGAAGTTACTTTTGAATTTGCTTCCGGTGCAGTGGTGGTTTTCGGTGTTTATGAAGCCAGCGGTGGAAAAATGATTCAGGATGGAGAGGTTGAATTACGTGGCACCTTAGGAAATCTGATCAGTAGTGAGAAAGGGTACAAAATCATTCCTACCGAAGGTGGTCAATTCCAGGATCGTGAGGAACTCATCTCACCGGAAATAAAAAGTTACCCAGAAGGGGAAGATTCTACAAAAAATTTAATACGCAATTTCCTGGATTGCGTCAAATCCAGAAAGAAGGATAAAGTCTGGTGTAATCTGGAAGAAGGGCATCGTTCTACCAGCTTTGCTCATCTGGCGAATATTGCATTAGAAACTAAAATGCGAATCGAATGGGATCCGGAAAGAGAACAAATTACCAACAATAAGGAAGCGAATAAATTATTGTCATACGAGTATCGTAAACCCTGGAAGTTGTAATCGTGCCGATGAAGTTTCACTACAAATGTATTTGATATTTTCATTTATTGATGCTTGAAATGATATTAAAAATGTGAGAAAATAAAATGTATGCTCAAAGAGTTTTTAAATCAAAGATTATTCGAATTTTACTATTTATCACTTTTTTTGTTTTTTGCTTTTCCTGTACCCTCCTTAAAAGTGATAAACATGTACTCATTATTCAGGATGAAAAAACACAGATGGAAGTACTGGCTGAATTTTTAAAGGAAAAGGGAAAAATCGGTGTGACCATAGTGAACCAGGATTCGCTTCCGGAAAATTTTGCTATATTTGATGCCGTGATAGGTTATATTCATCGAGATCTTGAAGAAAAAACTGAATTAAAGATTATAGAATACACTCAAAAAGGCGGGAGATATATTTGTTTACATCATTCCATCAGTAGTGGGAAAGCGAAAAATAAATACTATTTTGATTTTCTGGGCATCAGGTTGGACAATCCGGAAAATTCGCGAAATCCGGTGGAGCCGGGCGGTGGTTACGGCTGGCGGCATGATGGAGAGAAAGGCGTTACACTGACTCTGGTTAACCTGAATCCTGAGCATTATATTACTAATCACAAAATACAATGGGGTAAACCTGTCATTTATACTCCTTCCGATTTTCCAAGCGTGGAAGGCATGTACCCAAGCATTCTTTTTGAGAAATCAGAAGTATATTTGAATCATAAATTCACTGACGGTCGGCAAAAAATTGTTCTTTGTGGTATGAAATTTTATGATGATCGAAATGGCTGTTTATTTATGCAAGACCGGGCAGTATGGATCAAGAGGCAGGGGAAAGGAGAAATTATTTATTTTATGCCTGGTCATTCAGTTCTGGATTTTAAGAATCAAAATTTTGCGCAGATGATTCTCAATGCGATTGAATGGGAAAAATAAATTTTTAAAAATTGGAGGTGAACCATGAAGGAAGTTGATCAAAGAAAAATAAACCGGCGGGAATTTTTAGCTATTAGTGCCACCTCCGGCATTGCTATGTCATTACAACCATTTGTTGGGTGGACCAATTCTGCGCCATTAAAAGTTGGTATGAAAAGACCCATTTGTATTTTTTCCAAGCACCTGCAATTTTTAGATTACGAGGATATGGCTAAAACGGCTGCCGAAATTGGATTCGATGGGGTAGACCTGACCGTCAGACCGGGAGGGCATGTGCTGCCAGAAAATGTTTTGAGAGATTTTCCAAGGGCTGTAGAGGCTGTTAAAAAGGCTGGCCTGGAAGTCTATATGATGACCACGCGAATTACTGATCCTGATGATCCTAATACTATTCCAATTTTAAAAACAGCCGATCAGTTGGGGGTGCGTTTCTACCGAATGGGATACTTGAAGTACGATGATAAGAAAGGAATCATTGGAAGTTTAGAAGCTTACAAACCTGCACTTAGAAAGCTGGCTCAACTGAATAAAAAGTACAAATTGCATGGTGCGTACCAGAATCACTCGGGTACCCGTGTCGGTGGCCCGGTCTGGGATTTGTATGAATTGCTAAAAGATATGGATCCGAAATATCTGGGCGTTCAGTA
>CAYLYM010000118.1:0-12128 GCA_964387645.1 uncultured Calditrichaceae bacterium
CCAAACACTTTTTTCACTCGAAATGAACACCCAGAATACATTCGCTCACCTGCATGTGCACAGCTATTTCAGCCTGTTAGACGGTACCATTAGTCCGGAGCAATTGGTGCAGCAGGCGAAAAAGCTAAACTTTACCCACCTTGCGTTAACTGACCATAATGCGCTTTACGGGGCCGTTGAATTTTATCGTCTGGCAAAAGAAGCCGGTATTCATCCGATTATCGGTTCGGAAATAACTTTGATCGATGGAACAAACCTAATTCTTCTGGTAAAAAATGAAGTCGGGTATCGGAACCTCTGCCAGTTGCTTTCTTTGGGACATTTGCGCGGAGGCCATTTGAAATTTAAAATCGAGCCCAGGGATGTAGTCCGTTACAAAGACGGGCTCATTGTTTTATCCGGCGGGCAAAAAGGAAAAATCTGGCAACTGGCCAAACAACGTAAGATCGACGAAGCCCAGACCTATTGCCGGCGCATGAAAGCAGCTTTTGGCGATCATTTTTACATAGAATTGCAGCATTTTAAACCCAACGATTTTCTGGTCAATATCCGGCTGCGGGACTTAGCCATTCAGCACGGTATTCCGCTGGTAACCACCAACGATGTACATCTGGGATCGCCCAAAGATCATCCCATTCGTCAGGTTTTACATGCCATCGACCAGAACACCCTGGTTGACAAAATAACCACCGCAGGCTCACCAGAACAGTATGTAAAATCGGCGGCGGAGATGCGAAAACTGTTTCAGAAATTTCCCGGCGCCCTGGAAAACACTGTTCAGATTGCCCGGCAATGTCAATTTGAATTTCAATTAGGGAAACCTATCTTCCCTACCCTGGAGCTGCCAGAAGGGGAAACGGCCTTTTCCTACCTGTGGAAGCTGGCTTTCGACGGTGCCCGGCAGCGCTATCGACCGCTTACTCAAGAATTGATTGAACGGCTGAGTTACGAATTAAACACCATCAACAAATTGGGCTTTTCGGATTATTTTCTCATTGTTAAGGACATCGTGGATTTTTGTCATCGCGAAGGCATTCCCTGCGTGGGGCGCGGTTCCGCCGGTGATAGCGTGGTCTCCTATGTGCTGGGAATTACCCAGATCGATCCCATCCGCTATAACCTCTACTTCGAACGTTTCTTAAATCCCGAACGTTCGGATCCGCCCGACATCGACCTGGACATCTGCTGGAAAAACCGCGACCGGGTTCTGGAATACGTTTACAACAAGTACGGCAAAGATCGCACAGCAATGATTTGCACATTCAACACATTCCAACTCCGCTCTTCTATTCGGGATGTTGCCCGGGCATTCGGATTCCCAGAAGAAGAGATTAATACCATTACCAAATATTTGCCACATTACGGTATTACCCAATTAGCCGAGGCGGTACAGCATTTACCAGAATGCCGGGATATACAGCAAAACAGCGGCACGTTTAAACAGGTATTAGAGATTGCCCGCCGCATCGCCGATTTCCCGCGCCACCAATCTATCCATCCCGGTGGGGTGATTATTGCTCCGGATAAAATCACCTACTACACACCGCTTCAGGTGGCCGGGAAAGGCATTGTCGTTTCACAATACGATATGTATTCTATCGAACCCCTGGGACTGGTGAAGATGGATCTGCTGGGCGTCCGATCACTCAGTATTGTAACGGATTGTTTAAAATCGGTGGCAAAAATTTACCATCAAATGCAAAATAAAGAACCTGAAACTACGGAGACGAAAAAAACCGCAGAGCACATCAGCTATTCGACAGAGATGCTACCGTTAACTTCGCTGAATAAATCAGAAAAGCCGGCATCCTCGTCCAGAGAAGTTTTTGACATCTATCGTTTTGATATTCAGCGAGGAAAAATTGTAAAAGAGGATACCCGGCATTATCTCACTCCGAAAAGGTTTCCTTTTCTGGATACCCGGAAACAGCATCTCTCCCCACTCGATCTTCGCATCATTCCCCAGAGTGATCCCAATGTCACAGCTTTACTACGCTCCGGTCTCAGCATGGGGTGTTTTCAAACAGAGAGTCCAGGCATGCGTGGTTTGTTGAAAAAAATGCAGATCGACGACGTGGACGATGTTATTACAGCGGTAGCGCTAATTCGCCCCGGCGCAGCCAATAGCGGGATGAAAGACCTGTACATCCAGCGGCGCGCCGGTCTGGTGGAAGTGGAATATCCGCATCCGGCTTTAGAATCGGTTCTTAAAGACACTTACGGCAACATTATTTACCAGGAACAGGTGATGCAAGTGGCAGCGGAAATTGCCGGCTTTTCTCTGGCGCAGGCCGATGTGTTGCGGAAGGCCATGACCAAGTCCCGTGATAAAAAATTGCTGTTAAGCATGCATCAGGAGTTCGTCGAAGGGGCCCGCCGGAAGGGACTCTCCTGGAAACAGGCGGAATACATCTGGCAATTTCTGGCAAACTTTGTCGGATATGGATTCAACAAAGCCCATTCCGCAACTTATGGAGTTATTGCTTACCAAACAGCTTATTTGAAATATTACTTTCCGGTTCAATATATGACTGCGGTGTTGAACAATCATGGAGGTTTTTATTCCAAAGCCGCCTATGTGGAAGAAGCTCGCCGCATGGGTATTCAATTTCTCCCGCCCGACGTCAATTCTTCCAAGCGAGAATTTACCTGCCATGGCGATACCATTCGAGTAGGATTGGACATGGTGTTTGAACTCACTGAAAAAACAAAAAACCGTATTCTGATGGAACGAGAAAAAGGTCCCTTTAAAGATTATTTCGATTTTATCCAACGCGTACAACCACGTGAAGGAGAGGTGGAAAACCTTATTAAATGCGGTGCTTTGCGCTCACTGGATCCTAATGAACCCCGATTGCTCTTGCAAAATAAATTGTACTTCAAACATCGGCGCAAACGTAATCTGACAACTTCTCTGCTGCAAAACGTTCAGCTTGTGCCATACAACAAGTATCAGCGCATCCTCAACGAGATGGAAATCCTGGATTTTACCGTTACCGACCATCCATTAGCCCTATTCGAAGACAAAATCGAATGGAACCGCATCACGTCTTCATTTGAATTAGAGTCCCGGAAAGGCGAGACGATACAATTTGTGGGCTGGTTGGTTACTAGTCGTAGAGTGAAAACCAAGAATGAAGAATACATGAAATTTCTAACATTGGAAGATCGTTACGGATTGTGCGAAGCAGTCATGTTCCCGGCCGTTTACAATAAGTATGGACATCTGGTCACAAGCTATGGACCCTACTTAATAACCGGGACTGTGCAGTCCCGCCTTCCTGGTGAAGCCAATTTATTGGTAGAAAAATTAGAAGCGATAGAATTAGACAAACCTGAGCTTGAGAAGAAATTCCAAATCAGAGATATGAACTTAGAAGTTAAAGAAACGGATAAACTGACTTAGACAATTCTTTCTTCATTATTCTTATCGAAAAAGTAGATTTTATTAAGATCCAACACAATCTCGATATTTTCCCCGGCACGATACATTTTTTCCGGTATCATTCGCATACAATAACTCTGATTATCTGCGCTGAAATATACGAATATTTCATTCCCAATCGGTTCTACTACATCCACTTGCACTTTCTGATGAGGGGTTGTTTTTTTGTTATCTTTTAAAGAAGCATCATACAAATGTTCCGGCCGAATACCTAGAATAACTTCTTTATCCACGTAATCTTTTAAATTTCCTGACAGTCGATCCGGGATTTGGAATTGAATTACATTAGAAACAAATCTTAAACCATCATTCTGAAGAATTTTCCCGTTAAAAAAATTCATTGCCGGACTACCAATAAAACCAGCAACAAATTTATTCGAGGGATTATTGTAAAGGTTGAGCGGCGAATCTACTTGTTGAATTATGCCATCTTTCAGAACTACAATTTTATCGCCCATTGTCATAGCTTCTACTTGATCATGGGTTACGTAAATCATGGTTGATTGTAAGCGGTTGTGCAATCGATTAATCTCAATGCGCATTTGCACACGTAACTTCGCATCTAAATTCGAGAGGGGTTCATCAAAAAGAAAAACCTTTGGTTTTCGGACAATGGCGCGTCCCACCGCAACCCGTTGACGTTGACCTCCCGATAGCGCTTTAGGTTTCCGATCCAGGAACTCTTTAATACCCAATATTTCAGCAGCTTCATAAACCCGCTTTTTAATCTCCGCCCTGGGGAATTTCCGCAATTTCAATCCAAAAGCCATATTATCGAAAACGCTCATATGGGGGTAAAGCGCATAATTTTGAAAAACCATGGCAATATCGCGATCCTTTGGAGGAACATCATTTACCTTCTTCCCTTCGATAAAAATCTCCCCGGAAGTAATTTCTTCCAAACCGGCTATCATTCGCAATAAAGTAGATTTTCCACATCCAGAAGGACCTACTAAAACGACAAATTCTTTATCATCGATGGAAAGATTGGCATCCTGAATAGCAATAACCTTATTGTCATACACTTTGGAAACATTTCTTAATTTTACTGAAGCCAATACCAGCTCCTTTTTTAAAATATCTTTAATTAAATATTAATTAAAATTACAACTAATTTATCCAAAACGTCTGATATCAAAAACTAAATAAGTGACATATTAAAATTTTTATTCTAAAAAGATCATTTTTCAAATACACAAATAAAAATTAATGAACCATATTATTTTATTCAACTCGTAAAAATTTAACCTACCATAACATTTTCCGATGGATAATCATAATGATAGATTTCCCTTGGTGTCGTAATAGCCAACGATATTGTCAAGGCTCCGATTCGTCCGAAATACATGGTTAGAATAATAATCAATTTCCCCCATTCACTTAACATAGGAGTAATACCGCGAGATAATCCAACTGTTCCAAAAGCTGAAAAGGCCTCAAAAACAAGATCAATTAACGGTAAGTTTTCGGTGAAGCTTAATAATACAATAACTATAAAAAGAAAACTTCCTGAAAAAAGTAAGATCACCAGAGCACGATTCAATACAGTAAAAGGAATATTTTTCTTAAACAATTCAATCCGGCTTCTGCCCTTTATTACCGACCAGACACCGGCAAACAAAATTCCGATAGTAGTGGTTTTAATTCCACCACCAGTAGAACCTGGTGAAGCTCCAATGAACATTAGTAGTAAAAAAACAAAAATCATAGGTGTTGTAACTAATCCAATATCCAGTGTATTAAAACCTGCAGTTCGAGCGGTAACAGATTGAAAAAAGGCATTTAAAATTCGTTCTGGCCAATCCAAATGAGCTAATGTGTTGTCATGTTCTGCAATAAGATAAAAACCAGTTCCAAACAACAGAAGAAAACCAGTTATACCAATAACTAATTTCGACTGTACGGTCAACCATTTTACCCATGATCCGAATCGAGTAAATCTGCCTCTGGCCAAATTCAATAAAACAGGAAAACCAAGTCCGCCCAGAATAATTAACATCGAAAGAGTTAGAATCACTAAATAATTCTGTTGATACCTCATAAAACTATCTGAGTAGATAGAAAAACCTGCATTGCAGAAGGCGGATATAGAATGGAAAATAGCTGAATAAAAGCGATTTTCAGGATCAACATCACCACTTCCTAATCCAATGTATAAAAAAATTGCACCAAGTGCTTCGAGTAAAAAAGTAAAAACGACTGTATATGTAACAAGCTTCGAAATTAAACCCATATTTTCATAATTTAACATATCACGCAACATAGATTTCTCTTTCAAACTTATGTTCCTCCGAAGAATTAAAGCAAAAAAAGATGCATAGGTCATCAATCCCAGGGCACCAATTTGAATTAACGTTAATATAATGATTTGTCCCATTTGACTAAAATGTTGACCAGTGTCTACCACAATCAATCCAGTTACACATGTCGCACTTGTGGCAGTAAAAAGCGCATCTAAAACTGATAAATGTTTGCCTGGAGCCAAAGATTTGGGCAGCATTAAAAGACTGGTTCCAACTAAAATGATTATCAAAAAACTAGCCATTAAAAGTTGGGCAGGGTAGAATTTCATAGATACTACTTTTTGATTTAAACGAATAATTTGAGATAAAAGAGATAATATAATCGAAATCTGAAATGCAATTATATATACTTTAGTTATTTGCACAATATCTTTACCACCGAGGAATTTTCCGAATAAATCAAAACCAGTTGATTTAATAAAAAGAGTTGTTTCTGAAATAATCAGAACAACCAGAACAAAATCAAACCAGTGGGTTTTAAGATAAGTTAAACGGTTTCTTGCTAAAATCAATCGAAGTAAGATATGGACAACATAATACCATACAATAATTACATCAATACGATGAACCAAAGCTTCCATAGATGAAGATAAATAGAATCCATACTCCGCGACTAAAGAAATAATTGCCAATAAAAAGATAACGCTTAATAGTTTGTCTAATATTTTCTTAACCGACTCAGAGAAATTCTGCCACATTTTCTTATCTCACTTTCCATCGAATTTCTTTATTCTACCAGTATTAAACAAATTTTTATTTAATTATCATTTAAATTTTGATAATTTAAATAATATCCAACATTTATACTATCATCTTTTTAAAATATGTCTTATATATTCATCATCCTCTTATTCAAAATATTTACAAGTAGATTATTCCTATAGTAAGACCTTTCAGGGAAAAAAATATTTTATAATTATTAAACAATAATACTTATGAAAATCTATATTTTTAGAAATATTGAACAAGGTAAAAAATAGAAAGTTTAATTTAATTAAAATTGAGACAAAGTTTTCTCTATTACATTATATTTTAGAAACTTCAGAAAAATTATCTTGCACTAGCTCCATTATTTTATTCAGATTGTTCAGAATAAATTCGACGGCTATACGAGAACTCAAAAGCCGCCAAGATGTATTTTAAAAAAATATTAATAACCAATTTTAATTGATAAAAAATATTTAGTAATTCAATTTTTTTACCATATTTATGATTAAAACAAAGGTTTCTATTATTCATACTCATCAAATAAGAATAATGCAAAATTTGTTTTTCGAACAAATCTATCCTTGTTTCTTAAGATAATAGAAACTAATTTTATAAAATAAAAAAAGGGCTATTTATCATGATAGAAGCACTCTTTTATAAACCATTAGAAAATGGCCGGGTTCAGTGCACTCTTTGTCCTAGATACTGTAAAATAAAACCTGGTCAACATGGATTTTGCTATGTTCGTAAAAATATCGACGGGAAGTTATATTCATTATCCTATTCCAAACCTTTTGCAATCAATGTAGACCCGATCGAGAAAAAGCCACTCTTTCATGTTTTACCCGGGACAAAAATTTTATCTCTTGGTACAGCGGGATGCAATATGGCTTGTAAGTTTTGCCAAAACTGGGACTTATCAAAAGCCAAATTAGATCAACAGCGAGCAATGGACATTCCGCCTTTCCGAATTGTACAGATGGCCTTGCATTATAACACACCTTCACTGGCTTATACTTACAACGAACCAACAGTATTTGCCGAATATGTGATGGAAATTGCTAAACTTGGAAAAGAATACAATTTAAAAAATGTTATGGTTACCAATGGTTATATAACTCCTGAAGCAATTCCAACAGTTTATGCCAACATCGATGCAGCTAATGTTGATTTGAAAGCTTTTAATCAAAAATTTTATAGTTCACTAACACTCTCAAAGTTGGAACCTGTGTTAAACACATTAAAAATTCTTAAATCACTCGGGATCTGGATTGAGATAACAAATTTAATTATTCCTAACCATAATGATTCTTTAAATGAGATCACTTCAATGTGTGAATGGATTTTAACAGAGTTAGGTGAATATATTCCACTTCATTTTACTGCATTTCATCCAGACTATAAACTTACAGCAGAACCTCCCACCAAACCAAGTTTATTGCTCAAAGCTCAAAAGAGGGCTTTAGAAATAGGACTAAAATATGTATATGTTGGTAATATAGCTCACCCCGAAGCATCGAATACTTATTGTCATAATTGTAAAACAATATTGATTCAAAGGGATTGGTACCGTACTCAGATATTGAATTTTCAAGATGGTCGCTGTCAAGTTTGTGGAGAAAGCATACCAGGCATTTTTGCTTGACGCGCTACTTTATTTTTCGACAAATAAAACTTTCACCTGCATCACACCATATATTTTTCAAGGTCTGTCAAACTGTATTTCCTAACACAGAGTTATGCCACAAAGCCGTTGATTAAGACATTTTGTCAAAAACACTTCTTAGAAAATTATAATATTTAATAGCATTTAATTATTTGTATTTAAAATCTTTACGACTTTTTATTTCATTCTGGCACTATTTTTGTTGTTAATTAATGAACGATTAAAGCAACGGAGGTGATAATGAGAGATTTTTTATTTGGATTCTTTAACTCTTATCGAGATCAAAACTGGATTTACTTAATGATTACTGGTGCTGTTTTTTTACTCACAGGTATTCTTATAGTTTTAGTACCTGAAATTTTAGTAGCATTTATTGCTTCTATCTTTTTTGTTGTTGGTTTCTCTTTTCTTTATATTGGTTGGAAATTAAAGAAAAGTCAAAATAAGGCTTATCGAGCCAACATTAATTATTTCGATTTATAAAAAAAGAGGAGAATATTTATGATCAGGATTGACAAAAATATAGACGAAATTCAAATACCAGAAGAACTACCCATTATCCCTGTACGGAATACTGTTTTCTTTCCTCATCAATTCATTCCGCTAGCAATAGGACGTTCGAAATCATTGCGACTAATAGAATATGCCATACAGGAGCACAGTTTAATAGGCGTGATTGCTCAAAAAGATGGTACAATTGATGAACCAACGGAAGATGATCTCTATCGAGTTGGAACTATTGCCAGAATTCTCAAGGTCATAGATTTACCCGACGGTAGCCGGAGTGCTTTTATTCAAGGTATTGCACGTTTTGTGGTTAAACGGTTTGTTAAAACTGACCCTTTTTTTGTTGCTAAGATAGAAGTGATTCGCGACGTTGAACCTGAGAATGCTATCAAAATTGAAGCATTTGCTACCAATTTGAAGAATCTATTTCAGAAGGCTTCTGATCTAGCTCCAGAAATTACTACCGAACATCAGGCGATGGTATCAAACATTCATGAACCAGGGATAATAGCGGATATTATCATAGCCTTTTCAAATATTCCTGTACCAGAAAAACAGAGCATCCTTGAGATTTTCGATATTGAAAAAAGATTAGACAGAGCAACGTATCTCTTTAATAAGTATTTGCAGACATTAGAGTTAGGCAAGAAAATACAGAATGAAGTACAAGA
The DNA here is from genome assembly GCA_964387645.1 of uncultured Calditrichaceae bacterium. Lineage (GTDB taxonomy): Bacteria > Calditrichota > Calditrichia > RBG-13-44-9 > RBG-13-44-9 > CAYLYM01. Next base: position 9,301 of record CAYLYM010000118.1, read on the forward strand.
TGAAATCAGTAAAAATCAGCGCGAAATGTTTCTCCGCCAGCAACTAAAGGCTATTCAAAAAGAACTGGGTGAATACGACGAAACCAGTGATGTAGGTGAATTGAAAAAGAAATTAGAAAAAGCAAATCTTCCTGAAGAGGTTCGTAAGGTAGCTGAAAAAGAATTAGACCGTTTAAGTCGGATGCACCCTGCATCTGCAGAATATACTGTTTCCAGAACCTATCTCGATTGGCTGATAGAATTACCATGGAACATTAGCACAGAAGATAATCTGGATATCGAAGCTGTTCAGAAAAAATTGGATAGCGACCATTATGGTCTGGAGAAGGTAAAAAAAAGAATTGTTGAATACCTGGCGGTACGTAAATTAAAGAATGACATGCGTGGTCCCATCCTGTGTTTTGTTGGACCACCGGGAGTGGGCAAAACATCCCTCGGTCGTTCTATTGCCGAAGCATTGGGGCGTAAATTTGTCCGAATTTCATTGGGCGGCGTAAGAGATGAAGCTGAAATTCGTGGACACCGCCGTACCTATATCGGCGCTCTTCCTGGTAGAATCATCCAGGGAATTAAAAAGGCAGGCTCAAATAACCCGGTGTTTATGTTGGATGAAATCGACAAAGTGGGTGCGGACTTCCGAGGCGATCCTTCGGCAGCACTTCTAGAAGTATTAGACCCTGAACAAAATTTTGCTTTTAGCGACCATTATCTTGAAGTTCCTTTTGATTTGTCTAAAGTCATGTTTATTGCTACTGCAAACATTCAGGATACGATTATACCTGCTCTAAGAGACCGTATGGAAATCATTGAGATCCCAAGTTATATCGAGGAAGAAAAAGTTGAAATTGCCAAACGGTTCCTGGTACCAAAACAAATTAAAGAGCATGGTTTAAAGGAGGAACAAATTCAATTTACCGAAGAGGCCTTGCACACAATCATAAACTCTTATACAAGAGAAGCTGGGGTTCGAAATTTAGAAAGACAAATTGCTACAATTTGTCGGGGAGTTGCTCGGGATGTAGCTTCTGGTAAGAAAGAACCAACAACCATAACGGCTGAAGTGGTATCTAATTTCCTGGGTCCAATCAAATACTTTAGCGAGGTGGCTGAACGCATTGACGAGCCAGGCATTGTGACAGGTTTGGCCTGGACCCCAATGGGTGGTGACATTTTGTTCATCGAAGTCACTAAAATGCCCGGTAAAGGTAACCTGAATATGACCGGTCAATTGGGTGATATTATGAAAGAATCGGCAAAAGCCGCTTTGAGTTATATTCGCGCACACTGTAAGGAATTTGGTTTGGAAGATAATTTCCAGGATAAAATAGATATCCACATTCATGTTCCAGCCGGCGCAATACCGAAAGATGGCCCTTCGGCCGGCATTACTATCTTCACGGCTTTACTTTCGCTTCTTACGGGACGTAAGGTTCGAAATGATATTGCCATGACCGGTGAGATTACCTTGCGTGGAAAGATTTTACCCGTTGGTGGTATTAAAGAAAAAGTGTTGGCAGCCCATCGTGCAGGAATTCGAACGGTGATTTTACCTGATCGAAATAAAACGGATATCGCAGAAATACCAGAAACGGTGAAAAAAGAGATGAAATTTATCTTTGTTAAGAATATGTACGAATTACTTAAACATGTTTTTAATGAAAAGAGAAAGAAACCTGTTATTGAAAGAGAAGGTGTTCTTCCACAAGCATCAGCCAAAACTCATTAAATTTTCACAAGTGGAAAAGGGATGAGGGTGTATGGAACAAATAAAGGATTATTACAAAATATTAGGCATCAGCGAAAACGCCACTGAGGAAGAAATCAAGAAGGCATACCGCAAGCTGGCTAAAGAATATCATCCGGATAAGAGGAAAGGAGATAAAGCGGCTGAAGAAAAATTTAAAGAAATCAGCGAAGCTTATGCTGTTTTGAGTAATCCAGAAAAAAGGAAACAATACGATATGCTGCGAAAGAATCCTTTTGCCGGTGGATTTCAATCGCAGAATTTTGGCCAGTCGGGCGGTTTCCGTATAAATTTCGAAGATTTTGGAAATGGTTTTAGCGGATTGGATGATCTTTTAGGAAGCTTTTTCAATTTTGGTGGAAGGCACCAGAGGACTCATTTCGATTTCGGGGAGGATTTATTCGGACGTACTCGCAGACGACAGCCACAAAGAGGAGCAGATATCAGCACAGAAATGACCATTGACTTCGAGTTGGCTGCCAAAGGTGGAGAAACGGTAGTTCGCACACCCAATGGAAAGCGGGTGAAAATAAAAATCCCTCCTGGTACGGAGGATGGTAAAAAAATCAAAATTACCGGTCAGGGCTTTCCTTCTTATGATGGGGGTGCACCTGGTGATTTAATCATTACAATACGAGTTACTCCTCATCCGAAATTTGAACGTAAGGGAAATGACATTTATTCTACAGAGAAAATCAACTTTGCCCAGGCCCTATTAGGTTCAGAAATAGAAGTTCGCACTATTGATGGCAAAAAAGTTAAATTGAAAATTCCTTCGGGAACCGACAGTGGAAAACTTTTCCGTCTCAAAGGCCTTGGAATTTCAAATTCCAATGGCAAAGGCGATCATTATGTTAAAATTGAGATAGAAGCACCTAAAAATTTAAGTCAAAGCTTGAAAAACGAATTTATGCATTGGGCGCAAAAAGCCGGATTAAAAAATTAACAAATTTTAGAAAATTAAATAAATTTTTAAATCTTTACTTTCGAAAAGAGCCTGATGAAATCAGGCTCTTTTTGTTTTACTTCTCCTCTAAAAAAAAAATTGCATTAAAAAAGGTAAACCACACCCATTTATTCTTTA
>CAYLYM010000119.1:0-12100 GCA_964387645.1 uncultured Calditrichaceae bacterium
TACATCCAGTCTTCGGCTTCGCTAAAAGAAAAGCGGATAGTTTTAAAAAGCTTAAAAGATAAAGTAAGAAAAAAATACAACGTTTCAATAGCAGAAATCGACTTTCAAGACAAATGGCAACGTGCCAGATTAGGTATCGTTCAGGTTGGAAATGATTACAATTATATACAAAAAAATATTGACGCTATTTTTAATCTCATTGAATCACAGAATTCATTGGTAATCATAGATCATAATTTTGAATTTATTTAACTGGAAAAAAAACATGCAATTTGAATCAGTAAGACAGCGGAAATTAGCAGATTTAATTAAAAAGAATGTTAGCCTGATTATAGATAGGAAATTAAAAGACCCTAGAAAAGGTTTTATCACAATTACACAAGCAAAAATTTCCAGGGATTTACGAATTGTTTCATTATATTACACTGTTTTAGGAAATGAAGAACAACGAAAAGCATCACAACAAGCCCTGGAGAGCGCTAAGAATTTTATTCGAGCGGAATTAGCACCCCAACTTAAGTTACGTTATATTCCTGAATTACGTTTTTTTTACGACGATTCGCTGGATTACTCTGAACACATTGAAAAGCTTTTGAAAAAAATTAAACAAAACAAAGAGGAAAAAAAGAACAATAATCTTATCGATTGATTTTATTAACAAAAAACTATTAAAAATTTCAAAATGCAATTAAAAAAAGATTAAGTAATTTTACTATTGAATGGGATGATTCAAATCGTCGAAGGCGGCTATATTGCAAACATTAATAAACCAAGAAATTGGACATCTTTTGATGTTGTAAAAAAGATACGTAAACTCACCCAAATCAAAAAAGTTGGTCACGCTGGTACCTTAGATCCATTCGCCACAGGTGTTTTACTCATTCTCCTGGGTAAAGCCACTAAACAAATGAACCAGTTTCTTCAGCTTCCCAAAAAATATTGCGCTTCGCTACAACTAGGCTTTCGAACCGATACCTTAGATGTTACTGGTAAAATCGTTGAAGAAAAGCCTGTTCCTTCATTAGATGAATTCAATGTTCGAAATGTTCTTGAAACTTTTCGAGGCAAAATTCGACAGCGAATACCAGAATTTTCAGCGGCTAAAACAAATGGACAGCGATTTTATGATTTAGCACGGCAGGGTAAAAAAATTCCTTTACGTTTTAAAACAGTAGAAATTTTTGACATTGACTTATTAAACTTTGATTCAAACATTGCAGAATTTGAGGTTTTATGCAGCAGCGGAACATATATTCGCGTTTTAGGTTCAGACATAGCAGAAAAATTAGGAACAGTTGGATATTTAAAAGATTTAACACGAACGGCAATCGGTGAATACAACATTGATGAGGCCATCGAAATTAATGAATTTCAACAAAAGTGGGAAGAGATAAAAAACTATGCAAATATACCGTAGTATCGAAGAAGCTCAAATAGATTGTCCTACTGTTATAACCGTTGGCACCTTCGACGGGTTGCATTTGGGTCATCAACAAATTATTGATAGACTAAGAGAACAAGCAGAAGAAAATGATTGCTTACAATTACTGATAACTTTTCATCCTCATCCCAAAACAGTGGTGGGCCTACAAGAGAAAAAGAAAATTCAACTATTAACTACGCTGGATGAAAAACTTGATGTTTTAGAGAAATTAAAAGTTCAGGCCACTCTTGTCATCCCTTTCACACAAGAATTCTCACAAACTAGTTACCAGGACTTTGTAAAAAAAATTTTATTTGAGCGTTTAAAGGTAAGAGCCATGGTCATTGGTTATGATCATGCTTTTGGTCACAACCGCCAGGGGCATCCAGAACAACTTAAAGCAATTAGTCGGGAATTGGGATTTTCTGTAACTGTAGTTGAACCTTATATAATTGATGGAGAAATAGTGAGTAGTACCAGAATTCGTGAATATCTTTTTGATGGACAAGTTGAGAAGGCAAATAAACTGCTTGGACGGCCTTATTCTCTTCATGGTAAAGTAATTAAAGGAGATCGAAGAGGCCATGTAATTGGTTTCCCTACTGCTAATATACACGTTGAAAACCCATATAAATTAATTCCTCGCCAGGGAGTTTACGCAGTAGATGTTTATATCGAAAGGAAAAAATATCGTGGTATGATGAATATTGGATACAGACCTACCTTTAATTTTGATCCCTTGACTTTAGAAACGCATATAATTAATTTTTCTGGTTCTTTATATAATAAACCGATCGAAGTTGAATTCCTCAAATTCGTTCGGGAGGAAAAGAAATTTTTTAGTGAGAATGAACTTAGAAAACAATTAATAGCTGATAAAAAAATTTGTAGTGAAATATAAGTACGGAGGAACTGATGTCCTTATCGAGTGAAGAAAAACGTGAGATCATTAAAAAATTTGGTGGAGATGAAAAAAACACCGGTAAAACCGAGGTTCAGGTAGCGCTTATTACCCGACGCATTGTTGAATTGACAGAACATTTAAAACAACATCCCAAAGATCATCATTCTCGCCGTGGCTTGTTGAAACTGGTGGGACAGCGCCGTCGATTACTCAATTATTTAATTAAAAAGGATATTAATAGATATCGCGCTCTTATCCAGGAATTGGGTCTGAGAAGATAATTGGAGTTAAGGAGGTTCAATGGTTATTCAAAAAGAAAAAGAAATTGGTGGAAGAAAACTTATTATTGAAGTTGGTAAGCTTGCTAAGCAAGCTCATGGCTCTGCCGTAGTACGTTACGCAGATACAATGGTACTTGTAGCTGCAACACGCAGTAAAGAGCCACGAGAAGACATTGATTTTTTTCCGCTTTCGGTTGAGTATCAAGAAAGAACTTATGCTGCTGGCAAAATTCCCGGTGGGTTCTACAAACGCGAAGGTAAACCCACGGAAAAAGAAATTTTAAGCGCTCGACTTATCGATCGTCCCCTTCGTCCCTTATTTCCGGATCATTACCGAAACGATACCCAGATCGCTGTTTTTGTAATTAGTAGTGACAGGGAAAACGAGGCAGATATTTTGGGTACTATTGGTGCCTCGGTCGCTCTATCGATATCCGATATTCCCTTTCTTGGTCCAATCGCAGCGGTACGGGTTGGCAAAATTGGTTCTGATTTTATTATCAATCCAACTTTTACGCAATTAGAAGAAAGTGAGATGGATCTCGTTATAGCCGGTACAGAAGAATCGATAATGATGGTGGAAGGAGAAGCGCTCGAAATCTCTGAAAAAGAAATGGTAGAAGCCCTGCAATTCGGCCATAAATATATTCGAGAAATAATCGAACTTGAGAAAGAAATCATTGCTCAGTTTCCTGTTGAAAAATTGGAAGTGAATCCGCCCGAAATTCCTAAAGGACTACAAGAGAGAGTGGATAAACTGGCCAGGACAAAAATCAAAGAAGCCATACAAATCGTCGAAAAAAAAGCCCGGCACAATCGGCTTGATGAAATAAAAACAGAGGTTCTCGAAAATTTAGGTGAAGAGTTCGAGCCCTTCCAATTACACATTAAAAACCTGTTACATGATATTGAGAAAGATGAAGTGCGGGCAATGGTCATTAAAGAAAATCGCCGACTGGATGGGCGCGGATTAGATGATCTTCGTGAAATCTCCTGCGAGGTTGGAATATTACCCAGAGCACATGGCTCCGCTTTGTTTACTCGTGGGCAAACTCAAAGTTTGGGTGTTACAACACTGGGAACCAAAATTGATGAACAAATTGTCGAAAGTTTAGAGGGAGAAAGCAGCAAGAGTTACATGCTTCATTACAACTTTCCCCCATTTAGTGTTGGAGAAGTAAAACCTTATCGGGGACCGAGCCGCCGAGATATTGGACATGGCAACCTGGCAGAACGGGCTCTAAAACCAGTTCTTCCCAGCGAAGAATCTTTCCCTTACACCATCAGAATAGTTTCAGATATTTTAGAATCGAATGGTTCTTCTTCCATGGCCACAGTCTGCTCTGGATCTATGAGTTTAATGGATGCAGGTGTACCCACTAAATGTCATGTGGCTGGAATTGCCATGGGACTGATCAAGGAGGATAATGAAATACGAATTTTAACAGACATCTTAGGCGATGAGGACCATTTAGGCGATATGGATTTCAAGGTTGCAGGAACCAGCGAAGGAATTACCGCTTTCCAGATGGATATTAAAATTTCTGGTATTAGTTTCGATATCATGAAAGAAGCTCTGGAAAAGGCCCGTGTCGCCCGCATGAAAATTTTAGAAATAATGTCTAAAGCTATCGACAAACCAAGAACCGAAATTTCTCGTTACGCGCCCAGAATATTAACTATGATGATTCCCACAGAAAAAATTGGTGAAGTTATTGGACCTGCCGGTAAAACCATCCGTGGCATTATCGAAGCAACTGGAGCTAAAATAGATATCGAAGATTCCGGATACACTGTTATCGCATCTCCAGACGTAGAAATGGCAGAAAAAGCAAAAAAAATGATTGAAGCAGTTATCGTTGAACCAGAAGTTGGAAAATCTTACGAAGCTACTATTAAACGCATTATGAACTTTGGCGCTTTTGCTGAATTCTTACCAGGAAAGGAAGGATTGATCCATATTTCAGAGCTGGATACCCGAAGAGTTGGCAATGTAAGAGATATCGTAAAAATAGGCGATAAAGTACATGTCATCTTAAAAGAAATCGATAAAGAAGGTCGTTTTAACCTAAGTCGAAAGGAATATCTTCGAAAAAAAGAACAAAGTAAATATCGAAAATAATATTATAGCAATTATAAACTACTTATACAGAGCCGAGGGTCTTTTTTTATCTTTTACATGGTACATAAAAACTAAATGCAAACTTATCATGAAAATTTCTCTCTACTTAAATCTCATCCAAAACTTCATTATTAATTATAATTTAGAAAATAAATACATACCCAAAATAGAAATGAAATAACTTATTCAATTCTTATGAGAAAACCAAAAAATTGATAATTCTTCTTTGTAACTTTTGAACGATTTTTTTTAAATTAAGTAGCATTATTAGAAAAATATTGAGATTATGGTTTATTCACAATATAACAAAACAATTTTGCCCAATGGATTAACTATTGTTAGCGAAAAGATTCCCTCGGTACGCTCAGTATCAGTGGGAGTTTGGGTTAAAGCGGGCAGTCGACATGAAATAAAATCTAATAATGGTGTTGCACATTTTCTGGAACACATGCTCTTCAAGGGTACCACCAATAGATCGGCACGGGACATAGCTCAGAGCCTTGAATCAGTAGGCGGATATTTAAATGCTTTTACAGCGAAAGAATTTACTTGTTTCTATTCAGAAATTTTGGATGAATACTTACCCCGGGCTGTAGATGTTTTATCAGATATGCTTTGCAATTCTATTTTTGCTCCTAAAGATATAGAGAAAGAACGCCAGGTAATCCTAGACGAAATTGATAGTGTAGAAGACACACCAGATGATCTGGTTCAGGAAGTGTTTGTGGAAAAACTTTTTCCGGGAAATAGTTTGGGTTATCCTATCCTGGGTTCCAAAGAAACAGTTTCTCAACTCACTAGGGACAGGATTTTGGATTTCTACAACCAACATTATATTGCAAGCAATACCATTATAGCTGCGGCTGGTAACCTTGACCATAACTATCTGGTTGAGTTATGTGAGAAAAAATTTCACTTATCTAGCCGACCTAATAGAAACCATGAAGTTCCGCCTCAAAAATTCGGTCGAGGGGACTTTATTATCGATCGAACTGTAAATCAGGCTCATATTTGCGTAGGAACTGTGGGGCTTCCGTATGCTCATCATCAAAAATACGAATTGTTATTATTAAATACTTTATTGGGGGTAGGAATGGGATCTCGCCTTTTTCAAAACATTCGAGAAAAGCACGGAATGGCTTATTCTATTTATTCTTTCCTGGATTTTTTTAAAGATAATGGATTAATAGCTATTTACTTGGGTACAGAAAAAAATAAAACTTCTAAAGCACTAAAACTACTTGACAAAGAAATATCTAAGCTCAAAAAGAAGCCTATTTCTAAAAAAGAACTTAATCAGGTTAAATCCCAACTAAAGGGTAACCTGGTTTTAGGATTAGAAAGCACTGCCCGGAGAATGAGTCGACTGGCTAAAATGGAAGTCTATTTGCAAAAATTTCAAGATATTGATCAGGTTATAGAGGATATCAATAGGGTTTCCCATGAAAGTATTACAGAACTTATACAACATATTTTAGACTCCGATAGAATGTTACGTGTTATGTTTATCCCTAAAAACATTAATTAAATTTCTATTAAAAGGTTTTAATTAAAATGTTAATTCATTAATTAAAACTTAAATAAAATTCCTACCCAAAAAGTTTTCAATTTATTAAGATAAGATAAAATATAATAAATTGTTGGTAATAGAATATCAGTTAAAATAAATACATAATTAAGGAGCAAAAACCTGATAAAAATAAAAAAATTTACAATATGAATTAAAAAGTTTAAATTTAAAAGCAATATCAGGTTAAACTTTCAGAGAAGGGTAAAAAGATAATCGTTATTTTTTAGATTAAAATAAATAAGGGAAGAAAAATGATTTTTGGAATACCGAAAGAAATTCGGGGACAAGAAAGGCGAGTGGGAGCAATGCCCTTTCTTGTTAAAGAACTAGTTAAACGAGGTCATCAAGTTTTATTAGAAACAGGTGCTGGTGAATATTGCGAGGCCCCTGATTCAAGATATGAACGATTCGGAGCGTCTGTTGTGCCATCAGCAGAAAAACTTTATTCACAAGCTGATGTTATTCTTAAAGTTCGAGAACCTAAACCAGTAGAGTACGATCTAATTAGACCAGATCAGGCCATATTTGCTTATTTTCATTTTTTAAACAATCCAGAATTACTGAAAGCTTTAGCTGCAAGAGGATGTACCTGCTTAGCCTATGATTTTGTGGAAGATGAAAGTGGTCAGAATCCTCTTGTAATACCCATAAGCCATATTACAGGGCAGATGGCAGTAATTAATGGAGCATTTTATTTGCAAAAACATAATGGTGGAAGAGGAATTGTGTTGGGTCGTGTCACTGGTTCACCTCCTGCTAAAGTAACAATCCTTGGAGCAGGCAATGTTGGTAAAGAAGCGGCCAAAACTGCAGCAAGATTAGGAGCCGAAGTTTTTGCATTAGACAAAAACTACAGTAGGCTTAAAGAAATTGATACATTAGGTATTTCTAACATCACTACTTTAATTTATTCTGATGAAATTCTTCTGGACTTGATTAAAGAAACGGATTTATTGATTTCATGTATCCAAGTTTATAACCAACCTACACCAAAAATTATTACTCAGGAAATGGTTAAAACAATGAGGCCAGGATCTGTTATTGTAGAAGTTGACATTGACCTGGGAGGCAGCGTAGAAACTGGAAAAATGACTAACCACGAGAACCCAACTTTTATTGTAGATGGGGTTGTTCATTATTGTGTATCTAATATAACATCGACTGTACCAATAATCGCTTCAAGGGGTATAAGCGCGGCAATGATGCCATACATGATAGAAATTGCTGAAAAAGGGCTGGAAACGGCATTACTTGAAGATCACGGTTTGGCCAAAGGCATTGCAATCTATAAAGGGCATATTGTTAAGCCTTCTTTAGCAAAAATTGCAAAACTTCCTTGTGCAAATCTTCAAGAAAAGATCAAGGAACTCAATTGGCAAAAATAAGCTGTGTAAAGCTAAATCAAATTCCGATTTTGAGTTACCATAAAATTGATAATCGCCGTGAGTGGGGCTTAAATACAGTGAAACCAGATGAGTTGAAAAAACAGATTCACTTTCTTAAAAACGAAGGTTATGTTGCAATAAATTTTCTGGATATCCAAAAAGGATACATTCCTGAAAAACCCATAATAATCACTTTTGACGATGGATATTCTTCTGTATTTAATAATGCTTTTCCAATACTCCGGGATGTAGGATTTACTGCTGTTGTTTTTATTATAACAGGATTTATAGGAGAATGGAATACCTGGGATGTCAATCTTGGTGGAATCCGATTCCGGCATCTGAATGAAAATCAAATTAAAGCATTATCTAAAGCGGGTTGGGAGATCGGAGCTCATGGTAAAACGCACTTGTCTTTTACAAGATTATCGCATCAAGAAATTAAACACGAACTTGAAGACTCTAAAAATAAATTACAGCAATTAACAGGGCAACCGATCATCTCGCTGGCCTACCCTTTTGGAATACATTCTCAAAAAGCTGAAAAAATTGCTTATAAAATTGGATTTCGTTTCGCATGTGTCAACCTCTGGGGCACAAATTCATATCAAGAAAATCCAATGTGTTTAAAACGTATTCCTGTTTACCGCACAGATTCACTCAAAGCATTCCAGCATAAATTATCAAAAGGACTCTTTAAAAACATTGAATTCTTTAAACTACGGACTATTAGCTGGTTTGCAAGACTTACTCCCATTTATCAGCAATATTCTAAAATATTCAATCATTCTGAAAAAGCTCAAACACAAAAAGATTCCCATTAAAAAAATTTTAAAGGGAACAATATTTTAATATAATCTTAAGATTTGTTAGAAGTTAAAAATATGGGATTCTATGAGTAATATGTTAAAAATATCTGAAGGATTATCAGAAGCACAAGAAGTTGCTGAAAAATTATCAAAAGAACAAGAAAAGATTAAAAATATACTTTCAGAGGCCCTTTTAAAAGCAGAAAGGCAAAAACAACGTATTCTTCAATTCTGGGGAGATTTACTACTTTTAATTCAGATGGTTCGAGCCTATTTTTCAAAAGAGTATACCCGAACTCCCTGGAAATCCATCATATTTGCATTGGCCGCCATAATTTATTTCTTAAATCCTTTTGATATGATACCTGATGTCGCACCTGCACTTGGTTTTCTTGACGACGCTACTGTTATTGCTTTTGTAGTCAATGCAATAAAAGAAGATATAGAAGCTTATAAAAAATTTCTGGGCAAGAATACATCCAAAGTCGACTCTAAAGCGTAGCTTAACATTTTTAACTTTTAATAGATCATGGTCTTTTTTTAAAAGATAATAACAACAATGTCCCACCTATCTATTTCAATTAGTGTGGGACATTGAAGAATGAATAACAATTCTGAAAACGTCTGGATTATTGAATTAAGCAATTATTTAAAAATTTTAGCATCAAACAATTTTTCATTCCACCTTTCTATTAGATAAAATTTTTCACCTTCGAACACTCTATTTATATTTTCAAGATATTCTTCGGATTCACGGGTTTCCATACCACGAGTAGTATTAACAAAAGAAAGAACACGAGAATGGTAAAATGGGATAAGAGCTTCCAGAATTTCATCCCGATCCTTTTCCAGGCTATTTTTGTAAGCGACAGCAAAACTAAATAAAATCCTTGCCCAAAGATTGCTTGGATAATAAAAATTATTCTCGTCTTTTATATCTCTATATCTTTCTATTTCTCGATATTCAGGCAATGGAATAACATCTTTCCATATTTTTCCATATTTCTCAAAACCGGTTTTAAAACTTTTAAACAATTTTGTAGTATTTACATTAATTGCTGGCGGTTTTTCGACCACACCCAAGCCAAAACCAAAAATGCTGCTGGGGCGGCTTTCAAAAGTATCTTTCCAGAGGTATTCAAAATCAATCATGAGATCGAAAAGCGTCGATACCACTTGTTTAAACATTGGTGTTAAATCAGCCGCTGGATCTTTAGGACGATGAATTTTTGGTGTTCCAAGAAACGCCTGGCAAACATTGAAATGACGGGCAATTGCAATGGTTGTCATCCAAATATCAATACCAAAATTTGCAATTTTATCATTCCAGAGCTTCTCTGATAAAAACGCCCGAGCCAATTTACCAGAAAAACCAAAATCACCCCCAATAGGTTGGCGAACTCTTAAACCAAAGAGTGTTCTAAGTAGTGGATAAGCAATATGATTTGTAATTGTTCCATCATATTTATGACGAACATAAATTGGGGTTACATAGTCAAAACGCCCCATCAAAGGTTCACCTAAATAGCGGATCCAATTGGGTGTAATACTCCTTAAATCAGCATCGATAACAATAATGGCTTTGGCACCTAATTCCACAGCAGCTTTAAATAGGTTACGAAAATTGTTTCCTTTACCTTTTACTCCAGGTGGTGTCGAAATATATACTTTGGGGATTTTAGTCGGCGTGTTCAGAAATACATCTTGAGTCCCATCGGACGAATTGTTATCTACATTAATAATCACAGACTTTTTATCAGGAAAAAACTGTTCCAATCCCCGACTGGCTACATCTGTTGGAAAAGCAATATTATCTGCTTCATTATACGAAGGTATACCAATGATAATTTCAGCCGAACGGACATTTTGTGGATTTTCTACAATTGCTTCCATTAATCCTCCAAAAATTCCTCAATTCTTCTTTTTATAAACTTTAAGCAAATTTAATGATATCAAAAGTGCTTTAAAAAACATTCTTTAAAAATTTTTTAATAAATTATTTAAACTATCGGATATTTATCATATTTCTTTAGTTTATAAATAATCATTGATTAAATTCTTTCAAATTTATATTATTATTCGATTTGTGAAGGCAATGGTAATTTCAAACCCTCAATTTTTGTAAGTTCAGTCGTAATCTTACCAATCGTTACTGCACTTTTCATCTGCACCGGAATTTTATATTCATCATCAGTTAGCCAGATCCAAAGTTTGCCTTTCTGTCTAAATATTGATTCACCCTTCAATTGAGGTTGAACCATAATACAGCGAAACTTACCCGCTTTAACTTTAACAACCTCTTTCTTCTGGACAATAACCTTCAAATTATAAATCTTTTTATTATCATGATTTGTTAAATAGAGCGGTACTCCTACTCTGAGACTTTGAGTTCTGACAAAATAAAAAGACGACAAAATATCCTGAACATACTGAGGAATATCCAGTTCAAACTTTTCTCTATTTTTAATTCGTAAAGGTTCATCATTATGATAACGAATCATTTCTACAGACGCAACCCCCGAATATTGGTTATAATTTACAAATAAATCGAATTTATAAGCCCCCTCCCTTAATCTTTTAACAAATTTCCAGGAGAAAATGCCTTGCGCGTCTATATAAGTTTCTACACTATCTCTTACTTTGAAGAACAGGTCAAACGCTTTTTTAGATCGAGCAGTTGAAATAATTCGATATACAGGTCGACCCTCTATTTCTGTTAGTTCTTTAACCTCCATAATTGCATTTCCCGCATGGATAAACCCATAACGAACTACAAATGTTAATTTTTCTCCAACACTAAATGCTCGATTGGGCACAATTCTATTCAGAGTACGAATTTGTATTATCGAATCATTTTGCATCTTGCTGAAATTGACCGACAGTGAATCTGTATTTTTAAGGTTCTCTAAAGATTTAATATTTTCCTCTGAAAATAATTTACCTGGGAAGTTTAGACAAAAGAAAATTAATATAACAAAAGATAAATCTGATAAAATTTTTAACTTCAATCGAACAAAATATGACACCAATTTGTTTCTCCTTTTAATCATGGCAGCAATGATAATGAGAAATTGTCGGATTCACAAGTAATCATTAAATTTATCATACTTTTATTAGTTTAATCGTATAAAAGTCGCAATTAGCAGCAAATGTAAATATGAAGGAATAAGAAAGATTTTGTAATCAATCGTTTAGTTCAACTTAAAGTTAAATTAAACATAAAAAATCTATGTGCCAAAAAATTAAACAGACAAATAAAATTAAAGAAATAATTTTATAAGGTGAGCTTGAGTATAAATTTACGGTAAAACTTTAACTTCTAAAAAATTTAATATGTTACATTCATTTTAAACTTGATTCACTACAAAAGGCCGTAGCTCCGAAAAAATATGAACTGTCCAATAACCTTTAAATTAGTGTTTAAGCAGAAACTACAATTTCAAACATTTGTTCAGAAGTTTTATTATATTCGGAATTAATGGTAGTAAAAAAGTTTAAACATCGGATAATTCAGGTTATTTCTTTGTCAACTTATTTTGAATTTCCAATATAATCTGATGCAGCACAGGATTTATAAAAGGAGCAGGGACTTAAACAAGATATCAA
>CAYLYM010000120.1:0-3296 GCA_964387645.1 uncultured Calditrichaceae bacterium
AAGACAAAAGACAAAAGAATTAATAAAAAATACCGAATAAAAAATAAAAAGGAGTGAATTACAGCCACGAAAGTCATGCTATCCACTATTTTATTCCAAAAAGAATGCCTTACAACTTATGAATTATTTTTTTTAATTTATAATTTCATCAGGTATAGCTTTTAATTATTCATAAAAAATCAATTTGCTACTTGAAATAAATCTTTCCTTAAGAGATTCATAATCGTATAATGTTTACTCTGTCTTTCTGTTTATTCCATCATGGGTAAGTGATTTATTTAAAATATAACAGGATAATTAATATTTTATTTTAGCCAACAACAGCATACATCTTTTTCGATTCAGAAGTCCTGTCTGAGTTCAGATAGAAAAATCAATCGATAAAATTCAATACGAACGGTGATCAACACATGTCATAAAACAAGTCAGCGAACTAATTGCTCTAATGGCAATCATTCACAGGTGAGAAATGTTTTTATTAGCCAATAAGATTTTGATCAGCTTTTTGATTTTTTTTTACTCTTTAAATAGCAAATAACCACTTCTCTGTCTAATAGACTATTTTTGGTATCTCACTTTTTTATAAGCCGGGAGTACCACTTCATTACGATCATGAAATAGAGGTTGAAATTTTATTTTTCTCCCACTTTTTTTTTATTTGAAAATAAATATTATCAGGAATATTCAAATCGCCCACCCCATAACCCATTTGAATACCGTCTTTATTCTCGCCGTGAAAATCCGAACCGCCAGATATGGCAAAGTCATATTCTTGCGCCAGATGAAGTAGCTTTTGCGAAATCTCTGCTGGCATTCCCGAATAATAGACTTCAAATCCATCCAGTCCTAATTCTTTTAATGCCAAAATTTTATTGCGTGTCTCCTCAAAAGTGTTGTATCTCATCAAATGTGGATGGGCTAAAATTGCCAGTCCACCAGCTTCCTTGATTAATTTAATGGCATCCCGTTCGCCCAATTTTACCTTATCTATGTAGGCAGGTCCTCCTTTTTTTAAGTATTTTTCAAATGCTTCCATAATACTGGAAACATAACCTTTCCGTACCATAATTTTGGCTATATGCGGACGTCCGATAGATCCCTCCCCGGCTTCTTCCAAAAGTTCTTCCATAGTAATTGGCATAGACAATTCGACCAGACGTCGCACGATTTTTTCAGCTCTCAAATTTCTCTGTGTTCTTAGATAATCGAGAGTGGACTTTAGAGGTTCATCTTCGGGATTTATAAAAAGACCCAGGATATGCATATGCCCATTATTTGGCAATTTGATGTCTACACTAATCTCGACACCTGGTACTGTTTCAATTTGATATTTTTTTCCAGCCATTAAAAATTCTGGCAGACCATCAATTGTATCATGATCGGTTAAAGCAATAGCCGTCAATCCCATCGATTTTGCTTTTTGCACCAATTCAGTTGGCGTCATACTGCCGTCTGAAAACGTGCTATGCATTTGCAAATCTATCATAATTCAACCTTTACTTAAAACTATTTATTTTAAAGCAAAATGTTAAAGCAAAATGTTTTAATTTTTCCACAAATAGCCTTTTTTCTCCAGGTAATCAACCACTTTTTTAGCATTTTTCCTGACATCCGTTTCTTTGCTGGTGTTAATCACCAACTCGGGATTTAACGGTGGTTCATAAGGCGCTGAAATACCAGTAAACTCTTTAATTTCTCCAGCCCTGGCTTTTTTATACAAACCTTTAGGATCTCTTTTCTCACAGGTTTCCAGATCTGCTTCTACATAAATCTCTACAAAATCGCCATCATCCATGATTTGCCTCACCCGATCCCGATCTTTCCGATAGGGGGAAATAAACGCCGTCATTACTACTAATCCGGCATCCACAAAAAGCTTCGATACTTCACCAATTCTTCGAATATTTTCATTACGATCTTCAGGCGAGAAACCCAGATCACTATTGAGGCCATGCCGGATATTATCTCCATCTAAAACATAGGTATGGACACCTTGCTCATAAAGCAAATTCTGTACTTCCTGAGCAATACTGGATTTTCCACTTCCAGAAAGACCTGTAAACCATAAACACACACCGCGATGTCCATTTAATCTCTCCCGATCTTCTTTGGTGATATCACCTTCGTGCCAGAAAATATTTTTACTTTTCGGTACCATAAATAATTTTCCTTTTTAACTCAGTTTCTTTTATCAAACAAACCACATACCCAAATTTAAACAGTAAAAAAATCCAGTTTTAATGAGAATTTGATTTTCTATAAAAATTTTTTTATACAGCTCCGCTACGCCAATCACAGTATGAGCTACTATTTTGCAGTAGGCTGTTTATCAAAAAATAAATATTTTAAATTCTCACTGCCTCCAAATGATAAGCCATCTATTTATGAGAAAAACTATTATTAAAATATAATCTAATAATTCAATCCTAACCACATTATTTGATGGCTCACCATTTTTTTACCTGAGACAGTATTAAAATAAATTACATTTTAAACAGCTATTAAAAAATTTAAAATGTTCTATTACTCGAAAATTTTATCCAAAAAAGAAAGTTAATTTCGAGAATTGGGAACAATTTTTTTATTTCATTATGTAATTAAATCAAATGAATTTCTACACTCGTTCAGGAACCTCTTCAATCTTTCGAATCAATTCTTTTTCAACAACAAATGAAGCAGATTGATAGATACCATCTATATTGATGACAACCCGGGTCTCCCCGCGTAATTCCCGTAAACGTCCCCGGATTCCTTTGAATGGTCCATGGATAACCTCTACCAAATCGCCTTCTCTTAGATAATTTTCTAATCTTAATGTTTCAGGTCTTTGAATAACCTGTTTAAGTTGCTCGATTTGCCAATCTGGAATGGCAGCCGGTTTGCCACCAAAACTCACCATGCGCACCACGCCATGTGTTTGCAAAGCAGTGTATCTATCTTTAAGATGAATTCGCACAAACACATAACTACTAAATAATGGCATCATTATTCTTTTCTTTCGGTCTTTCCACTGCCGTACCTGCTCAATCAATGGGAGAAAAGAAGTAACCCCTTTTTCAACCAATTGATCATAAACTTTTTTTTCATGACGCGGTCTAGTGTATAAAGCATACCAATGCAGATTTGTAATTTCTGTAGTCATATTACCTTTTTTATTTAGCTATATTTCTTTAACTTAATTTAAAAACTAACAAACCACAGTCACATTTTTCTATAATAAAAATTCTCATAAATATGATACTCATTTAAATCAAAAATTGGCATGGTTAGAGCAATAATTCGTTTCGTATTAAAAC
>CAYLYM010000120.1:3396-12082 GCA_964387645.1 uncultured Calditrichaceae bacterium
ATCCTGTGAGAAATTTCTTTGGAAATGAAAAGTAAAAAGGATTGATAGATAGATATTTAAAAGAATTCCCAAATGATTTTATTGATATATTACTTAAAGAATTTTTCATATAATATTTCATAAGTACCTCAAAGCCACCTCAGGATAAGACCCACTTACAGCCACCTACTTATATTAAGCTAAAATTTCCTTTACAGCCGTTCAGATTTACTGGAAAAGACACTGCTGGTCAAAACATATCACATTTTTAATAGATCAAATTTCTAAAACTTGAGTATATAATATAAAAAAATTATAAGGTAAATTGCCAACTAATTTTCATTCTCTTTATACCACTGAATAGTTTTTTCTAATCCCTCTGTAAACAATACTTTAGGATTATACCCAAGATATTTTCTAATCCGTTCAATATCAGCAAAAGAATGCTTTACATCTCCTGGTCGGGGATCAGTGTAAACAGGTTGAATATCTGTTCCCACAATTTCATTTATTTTTCGAACCAGTAAATTAAGATCAATACGCTCATGACAGGCGCAATTAAAAACCATGCCAGGCGGTACATCAACTTCCGTAGCAAGAATATTTGCTTCTATTACATTTTCTACATAAGTAAAATCACGGGATTGACACCCATCGCCATAAATAACAGGTCGCTTACCAGAAAGTATAGCTCGAATGAATTTTGGAATGACCGCTGAATATTGAGAAGTAGGATCCTGCCTGGGACCAAAGACATTGAAATAGCGAAGAGAAATCGTGTGTAACCCATATATGTTAGAAAAGATTTGCATATATTTTTCACCTGCTAATTTACTTACTGCATAAGGCGATAACGGATTAGGTGCCATATCTTCATGTTTTGGTAGTTTCTCACTATCCCCATAAATGGAGGAGGAGGAAGCAAAAACCACTCTTTTAACCTTAGCATCTTTTGCAGCGTTCAAAACATTGAGTGTTCCCGTCACATTAACCTCATTGGAAGTAATGGGATCTTTTATTGAACGGGGTACAGAAGGCAAAGCTCCTTGATGTAAAATAAAATCTACACCATCCACTGCTTCTCGCACAATGTGGTAACTGCGTAAATCTCCTTCGATTAGTTCAATCCGGTCCATCACTGGTGCCAGATTGGTTCGTCTGCCCGTGGCAAAATTGTCCAGTACTCTTACACTGTGATTTCGCTTTAATAACGCCATAACCAGGTTTGAGCCAATAAAACCTGCACCACCTGTAACTAAATATAACATAGATCTCTCCTAAAACTTAAATCTTACTTAAATTAAGGCACAAAATTTAGAGTGTTATTATAGATGCTCTGTATTATATATCACATTTAGAATGTAATAAATTTAATCAAACGTCATAAATAAAAAAACGAAAATTTTAATCCCAATTCTATACTCTCGCAAGGACACCAAATCGCAAAGATTTGTCATTTAAATATTTAGTCAAAATAAAAACAACTCTGCGCCTCCGCTGTTTGTCCTGAAAAGAGATCACTATGTGATGAATAAATGGGGATTAGAAATAATTCGCATATTTTGTGATCAACTGCAAAATATGGATTTAATTTCCTTTATGAAGAAGGATATTTTAGAAGCAACTTGTAGATACTACATAAAGATATTCACCGGTTTTAAGAAAATAAAAAAGAAATGTAAAAGAAAAACAGAAGACAAAAACGATAAGACATAAAAGAAGAGGGTTTTCTTTAGATTTACTAATTACCCGAAGAGGATTCGCAGATTAATACTAAATTGTAAAACAAATTTTAATTTGTGAGCTTGTTTAAAATAGAATCCGAGGAGATCCATACAATCAGTGGCGGAAGTTCTTCCTTCCGATCAGTCAGGATCCAGCGCAAGGCACCTCCTTCTGTGGAAATGACAAGTGCGGAATTTCGGAGTAAAGAAAATATTTATGTTTTAAAAATTTCTTAAATCCAAGAAATCCATATTAATTTTGTTAAATTCCATTGATGACAAGCAAGGTTAACCAGGTCAATATATTTGTGCAGAATCTTCTAATGATAAAATAAAAAACCTTCTCTCTTACTTCAGGCAACTTCAATAAAACTCAAATTAACTGAATATATTGAATAAAACCGATACAACTTAGTTCTTATCTTCAATCAAAAATTCTTTTTCCGTTGGTAGATTTAAGGGAGAAGATTCATCCTCCTTGTCGTTATTTTCGCTTTTTGCTTTTTTAGGCGGACGACCTCTTCTTTTTTTTGTAGGGGTTGCTTCCGCTTCGGTAGATTGTTGTGTTGTTTTTGTCTCTTTACCAGCTTGTGGTTTCTTACGAGGACGTCCGCGGCGACGTTTAGGTGCTTCTTCTGTGACATCTTTTTCAATAATTCCTGATTGTCCATTTTGAGGCACAGGTTCCGTTGAAGCACTTTCAGTTTCTTCAGGTTTTTCACTTGTTTCTCCTGAATTTACAGCTTCTTTCTGCTCTTCATCAACTTTTTTCTTTGGTGGACGTCCTCTACGCCGTTTGGTCGTTTTTTGTTCGGTAGATTCGCTTCCAGTAGTATCAATTGAATTAGTTTGCGGTGCCATTGTTTCTTGAATATTCTTTTGTCTGGCACGTGTTTCACGAATTTTTCTCAATATTTCTTCCACTTTTGTGGATAGTTTTTGTGGTTTAATATTTCTTTCTTCCTGTTCATTTTTCTCTTCTTCTTCCTCATCAAATTGCTCTACTGGTTTTAACGAAGCCAAATCAATTTTGTCTGGATATAATTCAATTTTATTTTCTGTGACATTGAAGTGGTTCATTACCATTGCCCAATTATCCAGTTCTTCTTTAAAAAAGCTCATTTTAGCTCTGGACGGATTGAAATGAGAAGGAATCTCATTTTTGAAAGCTCGTTGAGTCAGTTCAAAAACCTGCGAAAATCCCAGGTAACGAGCAGCCTGCACCGGTGTTAAGGGGGTCTTAGGACCAACATATATCCTGAAATTAAACTCTTTAGCTAACCATTCTTTGACCCAATCAGGATTTTCTTTATATAATTCTTCCAGTCGTTTTATAAAATTCTTATCATTACGAGCATATTCAATTTGTGCTAACCCTATTTTTGCTTCCTTTTCATCAGGATATTTTTCCAAAATATCATTATAGATTTTCTCAGATTTTTCGAAGAGTTTTCCCTTTCGATATGATTTTGCCAGATCAAGCAATGAATCAAGCGATCCATCCACCTCTGCATATTTTTCGTAATAATACATAGCTTCATCGTATTTTCGAATCTTTTTTAGCGAACGAGCTAATAACTTATAGCCCAATCCAAAATCCGGTTTTATTTTAATAAGTTGCCGCAGAGGTTCAACTGCTCTTTGAAAATCCTCTTTCTCGTAATATTTACGCGCCCAGTTTAAAACTACATAAAATTGAATGATATGTGGTAAAAAGGAAATATCCTGATTTTCATTATATACATCCATGTGCGTAGTAAAAATCATTTTGGATTGACCCTTTTTGCGCCTGGGATTATTCAACTCCATTAAAATCCTTTTAAAATAGTTGTAAAGCTTTTGTCTGAGGAATGTCTCATTGGACAACTCAATTTCAACTTCTCCGTCTCCTCTACTGTTTTTTACTTTCTGCACACAGGTCACTTTAATTTTTCCAATATATTCTTCTACCATTTCAGGAGGTTGTGTGATAGATAATTCGAATATGTGGTTCTTTTCTTCATCTTCCATCACATAATAACTCAAGATATTTAAGCGTTGAGACTCCAGGTCCCACCTTTTAATATCTAAAGCAATTAATGTAACATCAATTCTTTCCATTTTCTCTCCGTACATCTTTCTTTTAATTACTTTGCCTAAAAACCTCGCAAGATAAACATAATCGCAAGATTTAATGGCAGATGAATTAAATCATGTCTGATTGTCTGATTAATTAAACTCCATTTTAAATTAATTGTTGCACAAATATTTAAAACGAAATCCATTTTTTATATCACATTGAATTATATAAATTATGAAATCTTTTTTAGCGTCCTGTTCAAGTATTGTAAAAAACCTAATAAAGATAATTTATTAAATTTGCTTGATTATCTAGAAAGGGTTCAATCATCCCTGAACTTGACGTTAAGATCGTAGTGACTCCAGGTCCATGACCTGAAATCACACTATTTGAATGAACAATTACGCCAATTGTTACAGCACCCTCCTTGTAAATCCAACCATTGGATGCATCTGAATCTATTATCGCCACAATATCACCAAATCTTAAGGTGTTTAATTGAAATTCTTGAATACTTTTTTCATCGAATAGCTGGATATCATAATCTCCGGAATAAGCCGAAGCACTCCCAAGGCCTGCGCCCATTAATTTGGCAGGGATCTTATGGGTTACTCCAATTCTTAATTTCTTTCCATTCTGGATATTTAATTTTAACAAAAGGTCCGGATCAATATTCATTACCAGAATATCGGGGAAATAATCCAATAAACGCAACCCGACGCCAAAAGATTTTATTAATATTTTATCGCCAATATTAAGCTTTTCTAGAATAACCGGCTCAAAATCAACCATAATATGATCGATCCCGCCATGTTTTCCGGTAACATAACCCCTGGCTCCCCTTGCTTCCCCTGAAACCACTACCGCCTCGTTACCTATACATGCTAAAACATTCAATGCAGCATTCGGCGAATATTCACCCACCGACTTTCCCATATTTCGAAGGCTTACACCAGGTTCTACATGATCAGCCATCCATCCAATCGCAGGTTGGCCAATTCTTACATTGTATGAAATTCCGCCAACACTAGGATATACAGCTATTCGACCTGAAGAAGTCACTATATAGCCGGTTTTACGAAGCGTTGGATGATCAATCTCCCCTGTTACACTTAATCGAACTAAATTTTCCCGATTAATCTTCATCTCAACCCAACTAATTTTGAAAAGATTTTAATTCGATTTAAAAATTAAAAAAATATTAGAAACTATCTACTAATTTCACACCTACCCTAATAAACCTTTTCCTCCCGATTCTTTTATATAAGAAACTAAATAAAATATTAATCCAAAAGATAATTGAATGCCTGTCGAATCTTGAATATCTAAAACCAGAAAAGTAAATTGGACTTTATAATTATCGTTTCTCAGAAGGGACAACTATAAATATAATAAAAATTACTTTATAATTTTTAAACCAATATAAAAAATAATAGAAAAAATCAAATTTACAACTTAAAAGAAATCAGAACTCAAATATTAGTAAATCTGATAGCCCCTTCCAAAGATACGATCCCATAGGATTGTATTGATCAGCAATTTGCCCCATTCAGAACTGGCAATCCTTATGGGTATCTTCACCTAACGTACATAATATTATTCCTTCCTCGATTTTCCTCCTTTATTCTTTTTCTCAGTTTTTTTAATCATAAATAAAAAAGACAAACCATAAGGAGTATCTTAAGGATCACTTCCATATTATCCTGTACATTCATACATACTTTAAATCCCTTGCAATTCTATAATATTATCGAAACATAAATTAAAGAAAGTAGAAATTATTTTAGGTAATAATTAGCTTTAAATATTAAAGAATTGTATTGAATAAATCAATAAAAAAAACTTTAAATTTTAATTTTCCTCAACCCGAAAAATTTACAATGCAATCTGAAATATGCAAAAAATTATTTTTTATATCATTTCATTTTAACACTTTTAAATTATTCATTTACTATAAAAAATTCATCACTCTTAGTTCACTTTTAAAAATTTAGAGAATATTTATTTCACAAACAATCTAATTTACCTTTCAACAAATTAAAATTAATCCTTTGAAAGATCAACATTTTCGAGCACACTTACTTTAATAATTGAATTCTTTAACTAACCATTAATACAAGAAATTTTCAGAAAACCAAGCCCCTTCTGAGTCAATAAACTATCTTTTTTATCAGACTCCTTACCTACTTGATTCAGATCTAATAGTCATCGATTTTAATAATAACGTATCTATGCGTTTTCGTAATTCTTGCAAATCAAAAGGTTTTAAAAATATGGCGTCAGCTACACGTCGAATTGTTTCTTCAATTTCTTGAGTGTAATCACAATACACATACATAATTAAAACTGGAATGTTTGGGTAAAGTTGTTTAATTTCAGTAATTAAATTAAAAAAATAAATGTTCGATATTTCAATATCAGTCAGAATTAGATCAATTTGATATTTTTTTATATATGGAATAATTTTCTGTCCGTCATCTACAAAAAAAACTTCATAATCGTCTTTAAGAAATTCACGTATACTATTCCCAACATCCACATCTCGGTCAGCAACAAGGATTCTTTTTTTTTCCATTACTGCTCCACATGAACTTCGATTGAAACACTATTTGCAACGATTGTGCCAAGATGGGTTTTTGTAGCTATCTTAATTAAATTAAATAAATTAAAATAATTAGCTTTATTTACTAAAATCTGGTAGAAAAAAAGATAAGCTTATTTTCCCAACAATGAAAAAAAAATTGAAAAAATTTTAAAATTTAGTAATTTAACAAATTCTTGGTAATTGTTCACCAGTTAGCATATCTAAAATCCGCCTACTTCCATATTCAGTTTCTAAAACAACTTTCCCGGAAAATTCTTCTACAACTTCTCCTATAATGCAGGCTTTTTCTCCCAGGGGATGTTTACCCATTTCGGAAACAATCTCTTTCGCAACCTCATTACTGGCAATGATAATTACTTTTCCTTCATTCGCCATATAGAGCGGATCAATACCCAAAATTTCGCACAAACTTTGAACTTCCTTTCGTATAGGCAGGGTTTCCTGGTTTATAATCAAACCTTTATGGCAGGCTTTTGCAATTTCATTCAGTGTTGTTGCTACACCACCTCGAGTGGGATCTCGCATAATACGAATATGTTCCCCATAAGGTAAAAGTGATTGAATTAACCCATTCAAAGGTGCACAATCAGAAGAAATAGGTGTATTCAGATTAAGTCCTTCACGTAACGCCAGGATAGTGGTACCATGGTCCCCAATTGCTCCGTTTATAATGATCTTGTCCCCTGAATTGAGTCGACCTGTTAGTTTAAAGCCTTCTTGTAATACACCAACTCCACTGGTATTGATAAAAATTTTGTCCATCATACCTTTTGGAACTACTTTAGTATCGCCAGTGACTATTTGAACTCCCGCTCTTTCACATGTTTGATGGATGGATTCTACAATTTTCTTTAGATCCCTTAAGAAAAAACCTTCTTCAATAATTAAACCCAGCGATAAGTATTTGGGTAAGGCTCCCATTACAGCAAGATCGTTGATTGTTCCAGAAACTGCCAGCTTACCAATATCTCCACCCGGAAAAAAAATGGGATCAACAACGTAAGAATCGGTGGTCATCACCAGCGAAGTGGATTCAAATTTAATCAAGGCACCATCATCCAGAGGCTCTAATAATGGATTTCGAAAAACAGGTAAAAATATTTTTTCAATTAGTTCATGTGAAAGTTTACCGCCACTACCATGAGACAATAAAATTCTATCATATTGCATTTTACCCATATCTTTTTATCCTTCTTCTTCTAATAATCAACACTTTAAAGAGATTTTTAGATAAATAATTACATAAAATAGAATTCCTAGTCATGGAAAAAATAATAGTTGCCATTTAAAATCGTTCATACTTGTAATAAGCGGCACAGGTGCCTTCGCTGGAAACCATACACGAACCCACTGGATTCTCCGGTGTGCAAACTTTTCCAAAAAGTTTACAATCGAATGGTTTGCGAGCTCCCATCATCACCTGTCCGCAAATACATCCAGGATGCTCCCTGGTGGATTCAACCTCCACTTCAAAGCGGTAAGCAGCATCATAATCACGATACTCCTGCCTTAATTCCAGACCGCTGTCCGGGATATTACCAATGCCTCGCCATATTGCATCAGTAGGCTGAAAAACCTTATAGATGATTCGTTGTGCTTCTTTGTTACCTTCCCAGGTGGCTACTCTTGAGTATTGATTATCCACATGTGGATTTTTCTCTTTAACCTGTTTTAAAAGGAACAGAATGCCCTGCATAATATCCACCGGTTCAAATCCAGTAACGACACAAGCCTTTCCATATTGGTCAGCCAGGAACTGGTAAGCTTTTGCGCCAATTATAGCAGTTACGTGGGCCGGGCAAATAAATCCATCCAATTGTACCTCATCACCTGATGCCAGAACTGCCATGGGGCGCGGCATGGTTTTATGCGCAGTAAGTATCGAAAAATTTTTTAATCCCTTACTCTTTGCTAATAGTACTGCTCCGGCAATGGTTGGCACGGTAGTCTCGAATCCTACTCCTAAAAAGATAACATGCTTATCGGGGTTGCTCTCCGCAATCTGTAGTGCATCGAGAGTCGAGTAAACGACACGGATATCGCGTCCGGCAGCTTTTTCTTTCTCCAGACTGCTGGTGGATCCGGGAACTCGAACCATGTCGCCAAATGTCGTTAGAATTACATTTGGTAAACGTCCTATAGCAATAGCATGATCCAGATATTGATTTGGCGTTACACAAACCGGGCATCCTGGACCTGAGATCAGCTCCACATTCTCAGGTAACAATCGACGTATGCCAAAACGCGCGATGGACATGGTGTGTGTACCACAAACTTCCATAAACTTTACAGGTGGCATTCCGGCTGCTATTTGCTGTA